>JBAUAY010000854.1:0-7416 GCA_049676235.1 Streptosporangiaceae bacterium | reverse complement strand
CGACAGCGTGGCGGTGGCCGAACCGCTGCCGGAACGCCGGGCCCTCGCTGCCCGCCTCGGCGCCGACCGCACCGTCCCGCCCGATGATGCCGCAGCGCTTGAGGCCGATGTCGCCATCGAATGCGCGGGGACCCCGAGTGCCGTCCAGACCGCGCTGCGAGCGCTGCGGCCCGGCGGGCGGGCCGTGCTGCTCGGCATCGTCACGGAGCCGGCCCCGATCGCGCCAATGGACCTGGTCCGCGGCGAAAAATCCCTGATCGGCTCGCTATCACACGTCTGGGACGAGGACTTCCTGGTGGCGCTGCGGCTACTGGGCCGGGGCGCAGTGCAGGCGGCGCCGTTGATCACCGACCGTATCCCGCTCGAGGCGGCGGTGAGCGGCGGCCTAGCCCTGCTGCGGGACGAACCGGACAAGCACCTGAAGATCCTGGTCCGGCCGGGGGATGCCGGGTGAGCGCGGGCGAGGGCAGCGGTATGCTGCCGGAGCTGGTGGTGAGCCGGCTGTATACCGCGGTCGTGTCGGACATCCTCGACGACCTCGGGCACCGCGACCACGTCCTCGACCCCGCCATCCGCCCACGCGCCAGTGGCCAGGTGATCGCCGGCCCTGCCAACCCGTTCCTGGTCACCGAGGTCGACCAGATCGCCGCCGAGCCCTACACCGGTGAGATCGCCGCGCTCGACGACGTCCGGCCGGGAGAGATCATCCTCGTGGCCGCGGGCGGCTCGGCCCGCGCCGCCTGCTGGGGCGAACTGTTCTCCACCGCGGCGCAGGCCCGCGGTGCGCGCGGCAGCGTGATCGACGGGTACTGCCGCGACGCGCGCAGCATAGCTGCCCTGGGCTACCCGGTGTGGTGCCGGGGGATGCTGCCGCTGGACTGCAAGGGCAGGGCCGCGGTGACCGCGTGGCGGCAGCCCGCCGTCGTGAGCGGCCTGCTGGTCCGTCCAGGGGATCTCGTGGTGGCCGACGACGACGGGGTGATCGTCGTCCCGGCCGGACTCGCCGACGAGACCATCCGCCTGGCCCTGGCCAAGGCGTCGAAGGAACACGGACTGCGGGACGCGCTGGAAGCGGGCAGCACGCTGCGGGCCGCCTACGACCGGTTCGGGGTGCTGTGACCCGCCCGGCACGGACACCGCCGCGGCAGCCGTTTGGTGATGCGGTATCTTGACATGGCCGTAACCTGGAGCTTCGTTGATATGGCGTTTGACCCGGGAGTACGTTCTGAAGGGTGAAGCCGGAGATCATGGACGCGCCGCCAGTTATTTCTGGTGGAGATCACGGAACCGCGCCAAGGCTCGCCTTCGAGCTCTTGGAGTCGAAGTTCCACCCCCCGGTGGCCCGTCCCGGAATCGTGGCCCGGGCAGCGCTAGTCGACAGGTTGGCAGCTGCACAAGCGCCGGTCATCACCATCGTCGCCCCACCCGGTTATGGCAAGACAACGCTCCTGGCCCAGTGGGCTGAACGGGTCTGGCCGCGCGTGGCGTGGGTCTCCTGCGACGACGGAGACAACGACCCCGTCGTTCTGCTGAGTGCCCTCGCGGTTGCGCTGGACCGGATCGAACCTATCGACCCCGTGGTGTTCTGGGCGCTGGCCTCCTCGGGCGCCGGTATCACCGTGGTCCCCAAATTCGTGTCCGCGATCGCCTCGATGCGCCTGCCTGTCACCTTGGTGCTCGACCATATCGAGGCTGTCACGAACAAAAGGTGCCTGAACACGATCGCCGAGCTTGCCTTGCACCTTCCGCTTGGATGGCAGTTGGCGCTGGCTTCGCGCACCAAAGTGCCGCTGCCGACGGCACGCCTGCGCGCTCAGGGCGGGATCGTCGAGGTCGGCGCCGACGATCTGGCGATGAGCCCCGAGGAAGCATCCTCGCTGCTTGAGGGCGCAGGCGTGAAGCCCGATGTGGCGAGCACCAGCGAACTCGTCCAGCGAACCGAGGGATGGCCGACCGGGCTGTACATCGCCGCGCTGGCGATAAGGGCCGGCACACGGCAAAGCGAGGTCGGCTTCACTTTTACCGGCGATGACCGTTACATGGGTGATTACCTGCGCTCTGAACTCCTTGACCGCGTCTCGGACAGTGAGGTGTCGTTCCTCACCCGCACCGCGGTCCTCGACCGGATGTGCGGATCGCTCTGCGACGCGATCCTGGGTGCCACGGCCTCCGGGCGGGTCCTCGAGCAGATGGAGAGCCGGAATCTCTTGGTGGTCCCGCTGGACCGTCGCCGCGAGTGGTACCGGTATCACCACTTGTTCCGAGAACTGCTGCAGGCCGAACTCCGGCTACGAGAGCCCGACCTGGTCCGGGATCTTCACTTCCGGGCGGCCGAATGGTACGAGGCGAACGCCATGCCGGAGGCCGCGATCGAGCATGCCCAAGCGGCTGGCGACCACGACCGAGTGGCCCGCCTGGTCCTGGAACTGGCCCAGCCCGTCTGGGCCGGCGGGCGTGTCCAGACCGTGCTGCGCTGGATGGAGTGGCTCAGAGACGCAACGTCAGCGGAGCACTATGGCGCGATCGCCGTCCACGGCTCGTTGATCTTCGCACTCCTCGGCCAGCCGAGCGCGGCCGAGCGCTGGGCCGCCGCCGCAGAGCGCGTGTCCCCGGCGGGAACCCTCCCCGACGGCAGCACGATGGAGAGCACGCTGGCATATCTGCGTGCGATCTTGTCCCGCGACGGCGTCGACGCGATGCGGCGCGACGCGCAGATCGCTTGGGAAGGACTGAGCCCAGCGAGCCCGTACCGGGCGACGATGCTGCACACGGAGGGCATCTCCTACCTAGTGCAGGGTGATCACGACAGGGCTGACCCGATCCTCGCGCACGCATTCGATGTCGCGACCGGCGCTAACGCCTTGCCCTTGGCCGCTCTCATTCTGGCCGAACGCTGCATCGTGGCAGCCCAGCGTCATCGCTGGGCCGAGGTCGCGACGCTTGCCCAGCGCGCGGTCGCGATTGTGGAGGCCGGGCGCTTCGAAGACTACTGGACGAGCGCCCTCGTCTATGCGTGGGCGGCACGAGCCGCGTTGCACCGGGGGGACATCCCTAAGGCACGGTACTACGTCGGGCGTGCCGCTCGGCTGAGGCCGCTACTCACCTATGCGCTGCCGGTCGTGTCAGTCCAGGCCCTTCTCGAGCTCGCCCGCGCCTATATCGCGCTCGCCGACCCAGGTGGCTCCGCGGCGGTTCTAGGGCAAGCCCAGGAGATCCTCCAGCAACGTCCAGACCTCGGCGTCCTCCCCAAACTGGCCGAGGAACTGCAGTCCAAACTCGCCAAGATCAAGGCAGTCGCCGTCGGTGCGTCGTCTCTTACGGCAGCCGAGTTGCGGCTTTTGCCGCTGCTGTCCACGCACCTCTCGTTCCGGGAGATCGGCGAGCGGCTGTACCTCTCCTCGAATACGGTTAAGACACAGGCGTACTCCGTCTACAGAAAGCTCGGGGTCTCATCACGCAGCAGGGCGGTCACCCGCACGCGCGAACTCGGTCTGGACGGCCTTTAGGGGACCTGGCCAGGATCTGGCTCCCCAAGGGTTGCGAAGTCAGATCAGCTGAAGCTCACGGGCACGGTGGACCGCCTCGCTGCGGTGAGCCGCGGCCAGCTTGCGGAAGATGTTCTTGAGGTGTGTCTTGACGGTGTTGACGGAGATGTACATCTCGCTGGCGATCTCGGCGGTGTTCAGCATGTCTGATACATGGACCAGGACCTCCCGCTCGCGTTCCGTGAGTGGCTCGACCACCAGAACCGGGGCCCGTACGGGAGCTGGGAGCTGCTGGTGGCCTAGGGCCGGGGCGAGGAGGCGGCGGTGGGTTTCGGCCAGTTCAGGGTCACGCCGTAGCACCGGCCCGAGCCAGTTGCGCTCTGCCACGAAGGGCAGCCTGAGCTGCTCGCATTCAGCCAGCCGCAGGGCGGACGCAAGTGACCTGCGGCCGCGCGCACAGTCGCCGTTGGTGTAGCTAAGCCGGGCGTCCACTAGCCACGCTTGCAGGCGCACATGGTCCGGCACCCCGCTATCGGCCGCGAGCACGGGAGCGAGCGCGTGCTGCGCGTTGTCGCCGTCTCCTGCGGTGGCCTGCGCGTACGCGACGGTGACCGCAGCCTCCAGCGAGGTGCCGTGGCCGGCTCGTTCGGCTGCGGTCAGTGCTGCCTGGATATCGCCGGCTGCTGCGCGTGCTTGCGACTCGACCAGGCTCAGCTGCTGGTCCAGCCAAGCCGGAAGAGGCGATCTGGATCGTGCCCTGGTGATGATCTGTGCGGCTACCGCGGCGCGTCCCTCGGCCAGGGCGCCGCCCGCCGCGACCAGGTAGGTCAGCGCCCCGGTCAGCTTGTCCGGGCTTACGCCAAGGGCTGCGTCTGCCTTCTTGATCCAGCTGCGTGTCTCGCGCAACTCATTGCGTTGCAAGTGGACCCAGGCGAGCGCGACGAGCGGCGCAGGGTTGGGGCTCCAGCCAGACGGCCGGTGCTCGGCCGCCGCGAGGACCGCCTGACCGGCCAGTTCGGCAGCGCGACCTAGCCGGCCGCGCAAAGCCTCCACCAAAGCCAGCTGCCCGGCCCAGTCGCCTTGTTCGTACTCAGCGCCGGAAGCGGCCTCGGCCGCCCCCGCCTCGAGGACCCGGGCCGCCTCGTCCAGATGGCCGCTCCATAGCTCGACGGCCCCGCGGCCGGACAGCACGCGTCTGGACAGGTCAGGATGCCGGGCCCGCTTTTCGTCCGGGACCCTGGTGAGCATTAGCTCGGCATCGCTGACGGCCGTCGCCGCGGCCATCAGATCCCCGACGCGCAGCGAGGCGGTAAGCCGGATAACCGCGGCGGCCAGCCGGCCCGTGGCCTCCTGATCAGCCGGACAACGCTCCAATGTGCCATCGGCGGCATCTAGCGCCGCGGCACATGCTTCAGGCCGGCCAGCGGAGAGCGCAATCGCAGCCGAGACCAGGTGCGGCTGCGGCCCGGTCCAGGCGTGGCCGCGCGGCATGCCCGCGAACTCCTCGGCCAGGCATCGGTCGCCCCGCGGTTCGATGATCTGGCCGATCGCTAGTTGATCGATGACCATGTCGGCGGCGAGCTGCCAGTCGCCGGCCTGGGCGGCGTGCCGCACCGCGTCGGTGAGCAGGCCATTCCGCTCATACCACCGGGCGGCTCGCTGATGCAGGGCGGCCACCCGATCCGGATACTCCTGCCGCAATTTCAGCCGCAGCATCTCGGCGAACAAGGTGTGGTAGCGGTACCACTCGGATCCGATCGGCTGGACAAACCCGTTCGTGTGTACCAAGGCCATCAGGATTCCCGCGGCCTGCTCATTACCGGTCAGGTCAACGGCGGCATCGGCGTTGACAAGCTCCAGGATGCTGGTGCTCAGCAGGACCTCACGGACTCCAGGCGGCTGGACGTCGAGCACCTCGTTCACCAGATAGCCCATCAGGGCACTGTCCTCGGCGAGTAGCTCCTTGACGAACTGGCCAGAGTCCGGATGATGGCCCAGAGAAATCGCGGCGCAACGAAGGCCGGCCGCCCAGCCCTCTGTCCGGTGGGTCAGGCTCTCCAGCGAGTCGGCCGTCAGAATGCCGCCGTGCTGGGCCAGCAACAGGCCCGCTTCATCGGTGCTGAACGCGAGGTCACTGGCCCGGATCTCGGTCAGCTGCCCGGTCAGCCGGTACCGGTGCAGCGGCAGCGGCGGATCCATTCGCGAGGCAACCACCAGGCGCAGGCCAGCCCCCACATTCCGCAGCACGAAGTCAAGCTCCTTCAGCACCCCAGGCTCAGTCAGCAGGTGCAGGTCATCAAGGACCAGCGTCACCGGAGGATCCTGGGCGGCTAGCGCTGCCGTCAACCGCAGCAAGAACTCGTCCTCGCCCGCCCTTTGCGGTCCAGCCCGCAACGCCTTCGGAACGGTGACGCCGGACTGGAGCAACGCCGCCACGACATAGGACCAGAAGACACCTGGCCAGTTGTCGAACTCATCCAGGCCGACCCAGGCCACCGTCCCGGGTTCCGCCGCCGCCCACAAGGCCAGGGCCATCGTCTTGCCCGCACCGGGCGGCCCGGTGACAACTGTCAGCGGGCACCACCGCGTACCCTGAGCGATCAGCTTGGTGATCCGCGGGCGCTGTACGGCCCAGTCCGGCACGTTCGGCACTGTGATCTTGGCCGCCAGGATAGGGTCGCCTGCCGACCGCCTGCCACGGGTCGACGGCGGATTGGTAACAGGGGCAGCCATCGATACCTCCCGGGCTCCCACTCTCCGCTGGTTGCGACCTGATGGTCCTGGCCAGGGAGTAACGCGTTGTCCTGCCAGCCGGGCTGCCATTCCCGGCCGTCTTGGAGGGCGCTTCGCCCCCCTACGACCACCCAACGCCAGCCGACCCGGCTGCGCATCATGCGATTGGCATGAAATCCGATTTCCCGGCAAGTGCCTATATCCCAGGATGGCACCTCGATCACCCAGTCCAAGCCGCTGCTGCCGTAACCGCGCAGGCCCGATCGCGGCGGAAGGGCCAGGTATTCTCTGCTGGTGGAAAAAACCCCCGAGATAGTGGTGCGCGATAACGCAGAGTCGCAATGTTATGACGCGCTGATCGGCGACGAGGTGGTCGGCACCATCGTTTACGAGCACGCGGGGCCGCGGATTGTGTTCCTGCACACGATCGTCGAACCGGAGTTCCGCAGGCGGGGCATCGGGACCACGCTGGTCACGAGGGCGTTGGACGACGTCAGGGCCAAGGGCATGCCGCTGACCAACTACTGCGGGTTCGTGTCTGAGTTCATCGTGGCTCATCCCGGTTACGCGGACCTCATCGACGCCGAGCACCCGGGCCACCCGCGCCGCAGGTAAGCCAGCGTCACGCTGGCCCCGGAGGCGGCCCACGGCCGCTAGTGCGGGATCCCGGAGATCAGGTCGCCCGCGCGGGCCAGCACGGAGGTCCGCGGAGACCGGCGCGCGGATTCCAGCCGGTCGGCCGTCCGGTAGAGGGCGTAGAGGCCGTGCACCCCGGCCCAGCGGGCGGGCTCGGGCTCCCAGGCGGGCGAGCGATGTCCCACCCAGGGCAGGGTGGTCAGCGGGCTGGCGACGCCGCGCACCAGGTCGGCGAGCGTGCGGCCGGCCAGGTTGGAGGCGGCCACACCGTGGCCCGTGTAGCCGCCCGCCCAGCCCAGGCCGGTCTGCGGATCCAGGGTGACCGTGGCACACCAGTCCCTCGGCACCCCGAGCACGCCGCACCACGCGTGCTCGATGCCGGCCCCGGTCGCGGCCGGGAACATCCGGCGCAGGATCCGGCCGAGCTGCGCGATGGTCGACGTCGGGATCGCGCCGTCGTGGTCCACCCCGGAGCCGAAGCGGTACGGAACGCCGCGGCCGCCGAGCGCGATCCGGCCGTCCGCGGTGCGCTGCGCGTACATGTACGCGTGCGCCTCGTCGC
>JBAUAY010000853.1:0-3272 GCA_049676235.1 Streptosporangiaceae bacterium | reverse complement strand
GAGTTCTGCCAGGGCCGCACGCTCTGGCCGTCGGCGTGGACGCAGGGATCGGCGCGGCCGCGTCCGCGGCGCTGTGGCTGCGACGCCGCTGGCCGACCGGGATCGCCCTGGCGATGCTCCCGGTTTTCGTGGTGTCGCTGGCCGCCGGCGGCGCGGGCCTGCTCGCGCTGCTTAACGTCGGTATCCGCCGGCCGACACGTGTTGCGCTGGCCGTCGCGGGCCTGTACCAGGTCACGTTCCTCGGCTACTACCTACTGTGGTACCGGCGGTACCCGTTCTGGATCGCGTGGCTGTGGGCGCTGACCGAGTTCGCCGCGCTGGTGGCCTGGGGGATGTACATCCGGGCCCGCCGCCAGCTGGTCGCGTCGCTGCGGGACCGGGCCGAGCAGGCGGAAGCCGCGCAGGAGGTGCTGGCCCGCCAGGCCAGGCAGGCGGAACGAGCGCGGATCGCCGGGGAGATGCATGACGTGCTCGGCCACCGGGTGTCGCTGATGGCACTGCATGCCGGCGGGCTGCAAGTCCGGCCGGATCTGCCGCCGGAGCAGGTCCGCGAGACCGCCGGCCTGATCTGGTCCACCGCCCGCGAGGCCCTGGAAGAGCTGCGCGGCATCATCGGAGTGCTCAGGGACGGCGACGGCGCCCAGGCCGGCGTGCCGAGCGCGCCGCAGCCCTCGCTCCGCGACATTGCCCCGCTGGTCGAGGAATCCCGGCGGGCCGGGATGAACGTCACGCTGGACATGCAGGTCGAAGAACCCGACACGGCGCCGGGTGTGCTCGGCCGGGACGCCTGCCGGATCGTCCGGGAGGCCCTGACCAACGTCAGCAAGCACGCCCGCGGCACGGCCGTCACGGTGTCGGTGTCCGGACGGGCTGGCAGCGAGCTCCTGGTCACCATCCGCAACCGGCTTCCGGTTGGCCAGTCCGCCGGGGAACCGCTGCCGGGCGCCGGCCTGGGGCTGGTCGGCCTGGCCGAACGGGTCAGCCTATCCGGGGGCACGTTCACGCACGGCCTGAGCCCGGACGGCGACTTCGTCGTCAACGCCGCGCTGCGGTGGCAGCCATGACCGCCGCGGCCGGCCCAGCCGGCAAGCGGCCGGTCCGGGTGCTGCTCGTCGACGACGACCCGCTGGTCCGCCGCGCGTTGAGAGTGATTCTCTCATCCGCGGATGACCTGACGGTCGTCGGCGAAGCGCCCGACGGGGCCGCCGCCGTTACCGCGGTCGGCGCTCACCGCCCGGAGGTGGTGCTGATGGACATCCGCATGCCGGGCGTGGACGGGATCGCCGCGACCGGGCGGATCTGCGTGCTGCCGGACCCGCCGAAGGTAATCGTGCTGACCACCTTCCATCTCGACGAGTACGTGTTCGGCGCGCTGCGGGCGGGGGCGAGCGGGTTCCTGCTCAAGGACTCCCCGCCGGCCGATATCGTCCAGGCGGTCAGGCTCGTCGCCGTAGGCGACGCCATGCTCTCCCCAGCCATCACCCGCTCGCTGATCGACCACTACGCCGCAGACACGGCAGCTGCCCGCGCGGCCACGGCCGCAGACTGCCTCCGGGTGCTGACCGGCCGGGAAAAGGAGGTCGCGGCGGAGGTCGGGCGCGGCCGGTCCAACGCCGAGATCGCCGGGTTGCTCTACATGAGCGAAGCTACCGTGAAGGCACACATTTCCCGGGTATTCACCAAGCTGAACGCGACCAACAGGGTCCAGGTGGCGATCATGATGCGCGATGCCGGCCTGACCTGAGCCACACGATCGCCGGAGATACCCAGGGCACACGGGAGAGGCAGCGGCCGTGCCTGCCGATGGCCCGGCTGCTATCGGCATACTGCTGTCAGTGACCGAGCCCAGTTTGCCCGGCCAGTCCGGGATGAGTTACCCGCAGCGGCTGGCCTGGGAAACCCCAGCCGCATGACGGCGGAAGTGGAGTGCTGAGCGGCTCATATATTTCGCTGGTCAGCAGGTCGTGGAACCGGAAATCCGGGTCATAGTGCGCGGGTCATGCCGATCTCGCCAAGGGCCGGATTGGAGGGCAGCGGCTGGCGTTCGGCGGTCACCGAGAACCCGCATCGCTCGTACAGTTGACGGGCGTGCTTGTTGGTCTCGGTCACCCACAGATGTACTGAGGTCGCGTCCCGATCCCGGGCCCAGCCGGTCACAACGTCGATCAAGGCCTCGCCGACGCCCCGGCCGCGAGCCTGCGGCCGGACGAACATAGAAATGAGCTCGACCGTGCCGGGCGCCGCCTGGTAGCCGCCAGCCATCCCGGCCGGCTCAGACGTGCTGACCTCCGGAACCCAGGCGAGGAAAAGGCCGCCGCCAGCGACCCGCTGCCGCCAGTGCACCGCGCCGAGCGTTAGCTGCTCGGCGTAGGTCGAGCTGAAGGCATCCGGCGCGGCCCGCAGCGCCAGCAGGCGGATGTCCCGCCACGCCTGCCAATCGGCCACCATCGTCTCGCGCACCAAGACCATGCCTCATGCTCGCGTCGGCACCTCCGGTCCGACAAGTGGTTTTCGCGCCAGTCTTCACCGACAACTAACTGCCCTGGGCCATCCACTGCGGCCAGGTCCTCCCCGCTCAGTCGAAACGGCGAGCGGTCGGGTAGATCTGGCCGCCGTCCACGGCGATGTTCGCGCCGGTGATCCACGAAGCCCGCGCCGAAAGCAGGAAGCTCACCACGTCGGCGACCTCGTCCGGGCGGCCCAGGCGGCCGAACGGGAACTGGCTGGCCAGGAAGGCGGCGAAATCCTCCGAGTGTTCCCGCTGGAAGCTGTCCCAGCCGCCGCCAGGGAACATGATCGACCCGGGACTGACCGCGTTCACCCGGATACCGGCCGGCGCCAGTTCCTGGGCGGCGGTCGCGGCGAGATGGATCTCCGCCGCCTTGGCGGCGGCATAAGCCGTCCGCGGCGCCGGGCGTATCCCGGTAATCGAGGAGATGATCACCACCGAGCCACCGCTTGCGGCCCGCAGGTGGGTCAGCCCGGCCCGGATGAGTTCCGCGGCGTGGCCCGCGTTGAGCGCGAAGGTCGCGGTGAAATCGTCGTCCCCGGCACTGATGAGGTTCCCGGGTCCGACCGTGCCGCCCGCATTGGCGACCAGGTGATCGAGGCCACCGAGCGCGGTCGCGATATCGTCCACGGCGCGCTTCAGCTGGGGCGTGTCGGTGACGTCGGCTACCGCGGTGGCGACGGGGACGCCTCGGGATCCCAGCCGCTCGCCGGCGGCGGCCAGGCCCGCCGCGTCCCGAGCGACGAGACCGACGGCCGCGCCC
>JBAUAY010000852.1:0-8221 GCA_049676235.1 Streptosporangiaceae bacterium | reverse complement strand
GCACCACCACGTCGTCGGCGGCGAGCGCGAGCGCCGGGACGCCCAAGCGCGGCGGCACGCTGAGCTTCGGCCGCCAGACCGGGCCGACCCAGCTTGACCCGGCCAACTCCATCGTCGAGGGCGACGTCTACACCCTGGACAAGATCTTCGAGCCGCTTTATATCACTAACCCGGCGGGCCAGCTGGTGCCCTGGCTCGCCCAGGGCCACACGGTCAGCACGGACGGCAAGACCTGGACGTTCGCGCTGCGACCGGGGGTGACGTTTTCCGACGGCAAGCCGGTCACCGCCGATGACGTGGTGTTCTCCATCATGCGGGCGGCCGGTGACGCCAACGGGCCGCTGAGCTTCCTGGACTTCGCGATCAAGTCGCTCAAGGCGGACGGCACCAGTTCCGTGGTGGCCACCTTGTCCCAGCCGTGGGCGCCGTTCCTGTCGGACATCTCGGTGTTCGCCAACGCCATCCTGCCCAAGGACTTCGGCGGGCAGAGCGAGTCCGCGTTCTTCGCCAGCCCGGTCGGCACCGGCCCGTTCACGCTCAAGAGCTTCGTCAAGGGCGGCAACGTCTCGCTAGCGCGCAACCCGCATTACTGGCAGGCCGGCAAGCCGTACCTGAACGCGGTCGAATTCGTCTACATTAGCGACGACAACCAGCGCGTGCTCCAGCTCAAGAGCGGCCAGGTGCAGGTGATCTCCGCGGTGCCGCCGGCCCAGGTGAGCGCGCTCAAGGCGGACTCCTCGGTAGTGCTTGAGGAGTTCCCGTCCTGGGCAGTGGACCTGCTGTTCTTCAACGAGAAGGTGCCCCAGTTCGCGGACCGGAACGTACGGCGGGCGATCAACTACGCGCTCAACGTCCCGGCCATCGCACAGGCCACCACCTACGGCACCGCCAAGCCGGGTGGCTCGTTCTTCCCGCCCAGCCTGCAGTACTACCAGGACGTCCCCACGCTGAGCTACAACCTCAGCGCGGCCAAGGCTGCGCTGGCGAAGTCGAAATACCCGCACGGGTTCTCGTTCTCGCTGCTGGTGTCGAGCGGCAACTCGCAGTACGTCGCCGCGGCCACGATCATCCAGCAGCAGCTCAAGCCGCTCGGCATCACGGTCACGCTCAACCAGCTCGACGACGCCGCCTTCCACACGGCCTTCGAGGCCTTCAACTACCAGGCGATGATCAACGGCGCGACCAACGACATCAGCGACCCGGACGAGATGGCGTCCTTCCAGGTGGACGTCAAGGACGGCGGCTCCCACTCGTTCTGGACCTACTACGACAACCCGAACGCGATCGCCCTGACGCACCAGGCCGAGACGGAGTTCGACGACGCCAAGCGCGCGGCGCTGTACGGGCAGATCCAGGCGATCGTCGCACAGGACGCACCGTACATCGCGCTGGACTACCCGCCGAACATCTACGCCTGGTCTCCCCAGCTGCACGGCTTCGCGGTGAACCCTGGCGGCGCCTACCGGCTGGAGGACGTCTGGCTGGGCTAGCCGGGCCAGTGACGGCGCCCCCCGCCCCGCGAGGTCCTGGGCGCCGCAGGACGCGCCGGGCCGGGCTCCGTTATGCGGCGCGGCGGCTTGCCGCCGCGGTCCCGGTCATCCTGGGCGTGGCCGTCGTCACCTTTCTTCTGCTACGGCTCATTCCCGGTGACCCGGCGCGCGCTGTGCTTGGCCTGCACGCCAGCCCGGAGCAGGTCGCGCAGCTCCGTCGTCAACTGGGCCTGGACGAGCCGATCTACCAGCAGCTGTGGTCGTTCCTGGTCGCGCTGGCGCACGGCAACACGGGCACCTCGATCTACTACAAGGTGCCGGTCAGCTCGCTGATCTGGGCGGCCTTGCCGGTGACCGCGTCGCTGGTCGCCGTCTCGGCCATCTTCTGCGTGCTGATCACCGTGCCGCTGGCCGTCCTGGCCGCCGCCCGCCAGGACCGGCCCGCCGATCACGCCGTGCGCGTGTTCTCCCTCGTCGGGCTGGGCATGCCGTCGTTCTTCTTCGGCATCATCTTGATCATCGTGTTCGCGGTCGACCTGCACTGGTTCAGCGTGGGCGGCTGGGGAACGACGCCAGCCGAGCATCTGCGCTCGCTGGTGCTGCCCGGATTGACCGCCGCCATCGCGATCGCGCCGGTACTCATCCGCAGCCTGCGGGTGGGCATGCTCGAGGTCATCGAGTCCGACTTCGTGGCCGCGGCCCGGGCCAAGGGGCTGCGCGGTCCGCGGGTGCTGCTGGGTCATGTGGCCCGCAACGCCCTGATCCCGACGGTGACCCTGCTCGGCATCAACCTCGCCTACCTGATCGGCAGCACGGTGGTGATCGAGCGGGTCTTCGACCTTAACGGGCTGGGCAATCTGATGCTGAACGCAATTGGCGTGCGGGACTTCCCTGTCGTCCAGGGGGTCACCATCGTGTACGCCATCGCGGTCGTCGCCATCAACCTGATGACCGACTTGACGGCCGCCCGGCTCGATCCCAGGGTCAGGCTCAAGTGACCGCGACGGCGGCGGGCGAAGGGTCAGGGGTGCCGCTCACCGATGCCGACCAGGTACCGATCAGCAGCCGGCCGTCGTTCGGCGCCCGCGCGGTCCGGACGCCGGCCTTCGTGGCCGGCGCTGCTCTCACCGGGATCCTGCTGCTGCTGGCCGTCCTCGCGCCGGTGATCGGCCGGTACAGCCCGGTCCAGCAGAACCTGCTGGCCACGCTGCAGGGCCCGAGCGCGGCGCACTGGCTCGGGACCGATGAGTTCGGCCGCGACATCTGGTCCCGGCTGCTCTACGGTGGCCGCACCGACCTGCAGGTCGGAGTCCTCGCCGTGATCTTTCCTTTTTGTTTCGGATCGCTGCTGGGTACGCTGTGCGGCTACCTCGGCGGCTGGCTGGACGGCATCGTCATGCGGGTCGTCGACGTCGTCCTCGCCTTCCCGTTCTACGTGCTCATCATCGCGCTGGTGTTCTTCGTGGGCGAGGGTACGCACGGCATTTACATCGCGTTCGCGCTGACCGACTGGGTGGTGTACACGCGGACGACGCGCAGCGCCGCCCTGGTCGCCGTCAGCCAGGACTGGGTGGCCGCCGCGGAAGGCGGCGGGCTCAGCCGGTCGCGGGTACTGTTCCGGCACGTCATGCCCAACACCATCAGCCAGGCCATCGTGTACGCGATGTCGGACATCGTGCTGGTCATCCTCGCCGTCGTCACCCTTGGCTACCTGGGGCTCGGCATCCAGCCGCCCGCGCCGGACTGGGGCGCCATGATCAGCGACGGCCAGACCTTCATCACCGTGCACCCGTGGCTGTCCATCATCCCCGGCATCGCCGTCATCCTCACCGGCGTCGGCCTCTCGCTGCTCGGGGACGGACTCGCCGACCTGCAGCGGCCCAGATGAGCGCGCTGCTTGAGGTCAGTGACCTCACGGTCGAGGTGCGGCGGCACCACCAGAGCTTCCGCGCCGTCGACGGCGTATCGCTCAGCCTGCCGGGCGGCGGCTCGCTCGGCATCGTCGGGGAGTCCGGCAGCGGCAAGAGCATGACGCTGCGCGCGATCATGGGCCTGCTGCCGCGGGCCGCCAGCGTGCAGGCCGGGACCGTGCAGGTGGCCGGCCACCTGGTCACATCGGGAGGGGAGCGTAGCTCCGCGGACCGGCGGCGGCACCAGCTGGCCATGGTCTTCCAGGACGCGCTGAGCGCGCTGAATCCGGTGATGACCGTCGGGGCCCAGGTCGCCGAAGCGCCGCGGCGAGTGGGCGGGCTATCCGCCCGGGCGGCCCGCGAGCGGGCCCTCGGCCTGCTCCGCACGGTCGGCATCCCCGACCCGGTCCGGCGGTACAGCAGCTACCCGCACGAGCTGTCCGGCGGACTGCGGCAGCGGGTCATGATCGCGATCGCGCTGTCCAGCGACCCGGCGATCCTGCTCTGCGACGAGCCGACCACGGCCCTCGACGTGACCATCCAAGCCCAGATCCTGGGCCTGCTGCAGGACCTCCGGGACTCCCGCGGGCTGGGCATCGTCTTCGTCACGCACGATCTCGGCATCGTCGGGCAGATCTGTGATGAGATCGCGGTCATGTATGCGGGCCGCATCGTGGAGACGGGCCCGGTCGGCGCGGTGCTGGACGCGCCCAGGCATCCGTACACGGCGGCCCTGCTCGCTTCCGCTATCGACGTCGACAACGCCGACCGTGCACCGCAGGCCATCCCCGGGGAGGTCCCCGACCCGCTCCGGCTCCCGCCGGGCTGCCCGTTCCAGCCCCGCTGTCCCATCGCCCAGTCGGACTGCGCCGCGGGCCCGGTGCCGCTCCGCAGCATCGGACCGGGGCGGAGCGCTGCATGCCTGCATTACGACGCGCTTGTGGCCGGGCCGCCCGGCGCCGCACCCGCGGAGCCTGACCATGGCTGACCCTCGGCTGGCGGCGCAAGACCTCGTGGTCAGCTTCCCGGTGGCCGGCGGCCGCACGCTGCGCGCCGTGGACGGGGTGTCCGTCCAGGTCGGCGCCGGTCAGATCCTCGGGCTGGTCGGGGAGTCAGGCTGCGGCAAGACCACGGCCGCCCGGTGCATGGCCGGCCTGCTCACGCCCGATTCCGGGACCGTCTGGCTGGACGGGGCGCAGCTCGGCGCCCGCCGTACCGCGGCGCAGCGCCGGGCGGTCCAGATGATCTTCCAGGACCCGTACTCCTCGCTCAACCCGCGGCTGACCGTACGGCGGATGCTGCGTGAGCTGCTGACCGTGCACAAGCTGGTGCCGCGGGCCGCGATGGAGGAGCGCTGCCGGGAACTGATGGGCCTGGTCGGCCTGCCCGCGGCGGCGCTGGACGGTCTCCCGGCCCAGTTCTCCGGTGGCCAGCGGCAGCGGATCGCTATCGCCCGGGCGCTCGCCACCGAACCCCGCGTGCTTGTCGCCGACGAGCCGGTCTCGTCCCTGGACGTCTCGGTGCAGGCCACGATCCTGCGGCTGTTCGCTGAGCTGCGGGACCGGCTCGGCCTCGCCATGATCATTATCTCGCACAACCTCGCCGTCGTGCGGCAGCTCAGCGACCAGGTCGCCGTCATGTACCTCGGCCGGATCGTCGAGGAGGGCAGTACGGACGAACTGTTCGGGTCGGTGCGCCATCCGTACGCGCGGGCCCTGCTGGCCGCCGCGCCCCGGCTGCACCAGCGCGGCCTGGACCGCCCGGACCTGCGCGGCGAGCCGCCGAGCCCGGTCGACCTGCCGTCCGGATGCCGGTTCCATCCGCGCTGCCCGCTGGCTGAGGACATCTGCCAGCATGTCGATCCGCTGCCGCGGCCGGTGCGGCCGGGTAGCACGCACATCGTGTCCTGCCATTTCGGCGCAGATCCCGTCCCTGGATAGCCTTCAGTCCGAGCCCGCCGTAGCGCCGCCACCGGGCGATACATGTCGGCTGTGGGGTGCCGCTGGCCGGATTGACGCTAATGTCCAGATGAGGCGAGGAGGGTGGCTATGGCAGAGACGACGCCGTTCACGATCGGGACCGACGTCAGCTGTACGGACGGAGTCTGCGGTGAGGTGAGCCGCGTGGTTGTCGACCCGGTTGCTCGTACTGTCACCCATCTGGTGGTCGAGCCGAGGGGCCGCCAGGGGCTCGGCCGGCTTGTCCCCCTCGATCTTGTCGACGCCGCCGAGGGCGAGATCCGGCTCCGCTGCAGCCTCGCGGAGTTCGAGAACCTCGACTCCGCTGAGGAGACGCAGTTCGTGCCGGGAACCAGGGGCTACGCGGCCTACGGACCGGAACAGGTGCTTTCCTGGCCGTACTCCGGCCTGGGCGGCGGCGCGGGTGTGGAAGGCGATCAGCTCACGGGAGTCTCAGGGACCATCACCTACGACACCGTCCCCGTGGGCGAAGTGGCCGTGCGCCGCGGCGAGCGCGTCCATGCCACCGACGGCGAAATCGGGCAGGTCGAAGGGCTCGTCATCGACCCTCGCAACCGCCACGTGACCCACGTGCTTCTCCAGGAAGGGCACTTGTGGGGCCGCAAGGAAGTGGCCATCCCGATCAGCGCCGTGACCGGGGTCGACGACGGTATCCGGCTCAGCATCACCAAACACGAAGTGCAGGACCTGCCGCCTGTGGACATCGATCACCCGGATGTGTAGCACCGCCCGCAGCCCGAGAGCAGAAACGCCAGCTGCTATTCGCTGAGACCCTCGGCGGGCACGAGGATCCCGTCTTTGACGACCGCGGCGACGCTTGACGGGTTCTCGAAGGTCGCGGGATCCGAGGGATCTCCGGAGAGCAGGACGGCGTCGGCCCTGTGACCGGCGGCGATGACACCGCTCCCGCCGTCGAGGAGCAGCCGGGCGCCGTTGCTGGTCGCGGCCAGGAGAGCTTCGCCGCTCGTGAGGCCTGCCCGCTGGAGCGCGCCGATCTCGACGAGGTTCGTCCCGTGCTGCGATGGGACGGTGAAGTCGCTGCCGATCGCGAGAGGCAGCCCGCTGTCATGTGCCCGGCGGACGACGAGCTCATGTGCCTCGATGACGTCGACGATGCGCGGCAAGGGGATGCCGCCGAGTCGCCCATCGAGGACCATGTCGCGAACATGCCGGTAGATGGTCAAGGTGGGCACCAGCGTGATGCCGGCGCCGGCCGCACGTGACACCTGCTCCTGGGTCAGGTAAATGCCGTGCTCAAGGCTCGCCGCGCCGGCTTCGACGGCCCAGTCCGCCGATTTGCCGCCCCAGGTGTGGACCATGACACGCGCGCCGCCACGGTCAGCGACCTCGACGGCGGCTCGGATCTCCTCCCGGCTGAAGTTGGATGCCAGCACGGCGTCTCCCGGTGTGGCTACGCCGGCTGTTGCCATCAGCTTGATCCACTGCGCCCCGTTGTCCAGCGCCCGTTGCGCCGCCGCCCGGATCGCCGCGACACTTCCCGCCTGGGCGGGCCCGATCATGTCGACGGCAATCTGCAGGCGCGGCCCGGGCAGCCATCCTCCGGCGACCGCGTCGCGAAGTCCGGCGTCGGCCCCGCCGGCGTCCCTGGCGCTCGTGACCCCTCCTCGAAGGGTCGCCGCCACCGACGCGGCAGTCAGCTGCGCTCTGTCCTCGGGGTCGCGCCTCTCCCGGTCCTCCTGGTGGAAGTCGTTCCATGAGATGTGGGTGTGGCAGTCATACACACCAGGGATGAGCCACAGACCGTGCGCGTCGAGCACGTCCGGGCCTGGCGGTTCCTCGTCAAACTCCGTGAAGAGCCCGGCGGCGATACCGACGGAGCGTCGGCGGGCGAATCCGCCCTTCTCGTCCATGACGAGGGCATTGACGATCGCCCATCCCCCCGACGGGTCCGATGACATAGTGCCGGTCCTTTCGTCGGGGTGTGTCACGCCGCGGTGGAACGTGTCAGCCGGTCGGCGGCGACCGCCAGCGCTCCGCTCATGGTGAGCGCAAGGGTCTCACCCTCATCGGACAGGAATTGCTCTTCGCCCTGGTCCAGGTGTACCGCCCAGCCTTCCGGGCCAGGACGGGAGAACCCGATCATCGCCGACGGGACCCGGCGGCTCACGTTGCCGAAGTCCGTCGAGAACGGCATCCTCGGAGTCTGCGGGTCGAAGGGGATGCCGAGCGTCGACAGAGATCGTTCCGCCGCCGCGGCCACGCGGTCGTCGGCCGTGAGGCCCTCGGTGAGGCCGAGTGGTGTCCAGGACCGCGGGGAGAGCGCAGCGCGGGCGTCCTCGGCGCGCTTGCGGATCTCCTCCGCATCGTCGCCCAGAACGCGGAGCGTGACCTTGGTGTCCTGCCCCGCCCGGGCCAGCTCATCGACCCGGTAGCGGTCGGCAGGCAGACCCCACGAGGCCGGATCGGCGTCGCCGGGGACGGTCACCGCGAAGAGCTGCATCCAGCGGGAACTCCGCCAAACACCCGTGAGCGACTCCGGATGAGCGTAGAGCGCGTAGTCGATCCCGGCCCAGCCGCCGCGTTCGAGGGCGAGGGCCTTGCCGCTCCCGCGGCGGATCGCCAGCGGGGAGACGAGCTCGTCGGCCGGGCACCCGAGTACGGCCAGCGTCCCCGCGAAGCTCTCGCGCAGGCTCGCGAGCGCGAGAGCAGCCCCGACGACGGCGCCCGAGACGGGGCCGTGGCCGCACGAGTGGACTGCGCGGAGCGTCCCGTCGCCGTCGGGCATGCCTACCGCATCGTAGACGGCGACCAGAGCGACGGTCAGGCCGGGCGAGGCGCCGGCGAGTGTGGCGCGAAAGCCCGTCGCCATCCCGGTCAGCGT
>JBAUAY010000851.1:0-6578 GCA_049676235.1 Streptosporangiaceae bacterium | reverse complement strand
CGGCCGGCCAGCACCCGCAGCACCTCGTGCATCAGCGCGCGAGACGGTGCAGGGAGGGGGGCAGGTCGCCATCGTGCACGACGGTGAGGCGGTGGGTGGCGCGCGTGATCGCGACGTACAGGTCGTGGCCGCCGGCCGGGGACTGGGCGAGGATCCCGGCCGGGTCGACCAGCACCACGCGGTCGAACTCGAGGCCCTTGGACTGGCCCACGGTCAGCAGGGCAATCGGCGAGTCGAGCACCTCGGTCTGGTCGCCCGGCACCGCCGCGGGGATCGCCCGGGCCAGGTCCGCGATCTGCGCCCCCGGCGCGATCACCGCCAGCCGCCCGCCGTCGCCCATCTCGGCGAGTTCTTCCGCCACCACTTCGGGGGCCCGCGTGAGGCCGCGGACGGCGCGCGGGGAGATGCCTTCCTCACGGACGGACTCGGGCGGGCGCTCGCCGGGGCCAACCGCGGCCAGCACGTCGGCGGCCACCGCCATGATCTCGGCGGGGGTGCGGTAGTTGACCGTGAGCAGCTCCTCGCGCCAGCGGCCGCGAACGTACGGGTCGAGCATCTGCGCCCAGGAGCGGGCGCCGGCCGCGCTGCCGCGCTGCGCCACGTCACCGACCACGGTGAGCGCCCGCGTCGGGATCCGGCGCATCACCATCCGCCAGGCCATCGCGGACAGCTCCTGCGCCTCGTCCACGATCACGTGCCCGTAGGCCCAGGAAGGGTCGGCCCAGGCACGTTCGGCCGTGGTGAGCTGCTGGCCCGGGTCGCGGTTCCAGTCGGCGAGGGTGGCGGCGTCGACGAAACCCTGCCCGGCCAGGCCGGTGATCTCGAGCACCTCCCGGGCGTACTTCTCCTCGGCCCGGCGTTCCCGCTCGGCGGCCCGCCGCCGGATCTTCTCCGCCGTGTCGTCGGTACCGAGCAGCTGAGCGGCCTCGTCGAGCAGCGGAACGTCCGCCACGGTCCACGCGTCGGGGTGGCTAGGACGGAGCACCGCGGACCGTTCGGCGGCAGAAAAAGCAGGGGCGGCCCGGCGGAGGGCACCTTCCTCCGCTAGTAGCCCGGCGACGAGCCGCTGCGGGGTGAGGAACGGCCACAGCGCGTCGAGCGCGGCCCGGACCGGCGGCTCGTCCCAGAGCCGGGCCCGGGTGTACGGGACGTCCTCAGGGTCGAGCTGGCGGCCGAGCGCCCGGGCCTCGGCCGCCGCGAGTGCGCCGAGCGTCTCGGTGAGGAACAGCTTGCGGGCCACGTTGTGCGGCTTGCGCAGCCCGCGGGCCCGGTCACGGGCGCGCAGCACGGCCTCTTGCGGCACCGTCATCGCCACGCCGTCGACGGTGACCTCCAGGTCGCCCGGCGGCACCTGCTGCAGGTTGCGCACCGCGCGGCGGAGCACGTTGACCATCTTGTGGTCGCCCTTGACCACGGCGGCCTCGGGATCGTCGTCGGGCGCAGCCTTGACCCCGGGGAACAGCTCGGCGATCGAGCTGAGCACCACGTCGGTCTCGCCCAGGGACGGCAGGACCTGGCTGATGTAGCGGAGGAAGGTGGAGTTCGGGCCGATGACCAGTACGCCTCGGCGCTCGAGCGTGCGGCGGTGGGTGTAGAGCAGGTACGCCGCGCGGTGCAGCGCCGCAACCGTCTTGCCGGTACCCGGGCCACCCTGGACCACCAGGACTCCCTGCAGGGTGGCGCGGATGACCCGGTCCTGCTCGGCCTGGATGGTAGCTACCACGTCGCCCATCCGGCCGGTGCGGCCGGCGGTGATGCTGGCGATCAGCATGGCCTCGCCGGACAGGCTCCTGCGCTCCGGCTCGGACAGCCGGTCTAGGTCGAAGACCTCGTCGTCGACCCCGGTGACGGTGCGGTTCCTGGTGTAAATGTGGCGGCGCCGGATCAGGCCGGCCGGGTCTTTCGGGGTGGCGGCGTAGAAGGGATGGGCGGCGGGCGCGCGCCAGTCGATGAGCCGCGGCTCGTGCTCGTCGTCCCGCAGGCCGATCCGGCCGATGTAGAGCGTGTGCAGGGGGGTATTCGGGTCTGCGTCGGTGCGGCCGAAGCACAGGCCGTGCTCCACCGCGTTCAACTGGGCCAACCGCCGCGCCTGCTCGGCCGCGGTGACCTCGCGCTCGATCCGGGCCTGGAAGGTGCCCCCGGCCCCCCCGTCGCCGTGCGTCCGGGCGAGCGCGCGCTCGGTCCGGTCCCGCGCCTCATCGAGCAGCCGGTAAAGCATATCGAGATACGCCTGCTCTTGGCCTATGGCCGTCGGGCCGACGGAATTGGTTTGACTAATCGTCATATTTCTTGGTATACTTTCATTGGCTTTGGCCTGGCGCGTATTAGTAATGTGAAACGGGATATAGTAGCTTATCATCCCCGGTGGGCTCTCGGAAGCCTCAAGGTCGGCCAGCCAGCGGACCTGTGACCCAGGTCCCTGAGACAGCCTCCCTGAGATGGCTCTGTCAAGTCAGCCCAGTCAGTGAGCGCAGTTAGTCACCCGTGAGTAAGCCCCGTTAGTAGGCACTGCGGCAACCGTCGGCCGGATGCGGTCGTGAATAACCGTGACGCCCGTGCCGAATTCCCCGCCCAGCGGAATTCATTAACCATTATCGCGGGCCGGCCGGGACGATTTCGACTGACGATATCGCCCCGCCCGCACGCGGCCAGCCCCGCCCCGGCCGGGCGGGCCGCCTAGGATGTAGGGCAGACTTGAGGAGGAGCTTAGACATGCCGGGAACCGAACGCGTGGAGATCACAGGTCCGTACGGCGATCGCTACGACGAGATCCTTACGCCGCAGGCCATCGACCTCATCGCCGCTCTTCACGCCGAGCTCGGGCCGCGCCGGTCCGAGCTGCTGGCCGCGCGCCGCCGTCGCCAGGCCGAGCTCTCCGGCGGCGCGATGCTCGACTTCCTGCCCGAGACGGCGGATATCCGCGAGGACCCCGGCTGGCGGGTCGCGCCGCCCGCGCCCGGGCTGGTCGACCGCCGGGTGGAGATCACCGGCCCGACCGATAAGAAAATGACGGTCAATGCCCTCAATTCGGGCGCGAACGTCTGGCTGGCCGACTTCGAGGACGCCAATACCCCGCTGTGGGACAACATGATCACCGGCCAGCTCAACCTCAAGGACGCCCTGGACCGGACGATCGATTTCACCAGCGCGGAGGGGAAGGAATACGCGCTGCGGCCCGATGACGAGCTGGCCACCATCGTGGTCCGCCCGCGCGGCTGGCATCTGGACGAAAAGCACATCCTCATCGACGGAGTGCGGGCCTCGGGCAGCCTGGTCGACTTCGGGCTTTACCTGGCCACCAGCGGGCAGCGCCAGCTGGATAAGGGCATGGGACCCTACTTCTACCTGGCCAAGAACGAGAGCCACCTCGAGGCGCGGCTGTGGAACGACGCGTTCAACCTGGCCCAGGACGCCCTCGGCATCCCGCGCGGCACGATCCGGGCCACGGTGCTGATCGAGACGATCCCGGCCGCGTTCGAGATGGAGGAGATCCTCTACGAGCTCAGGGAGCATTCGGCCGGGCTGAACGCGGGCCGCTGGGACTACCTGTTCAGCGTGATCAAGAAGTTCCGTACCCGGGGCCGCGAGTTCGTGCTGCCCGAGCGGAACTCGGTCACGATGACCGCCCCGTTCATGCGCGCGTACACCGAACTGCTGGTCAAGACCTGCCATCGGCGCGGGGCGCACGCGATCGGCGGCATGGCCGCGTTCATCCCGAGCCGTCGCGACGCGGAGGTCAACGCCAAGGCCATGGCCAAGGTGCGGGAAGACAAGACGCGCGAGTCGAAGGACGGCTTCGACGGCTCCTGGGTCGCTCACCCGGACCTGGTCGCCCTGTGCCGGGAGGTCTTCGACGGCGTCCTCGGTGAGAACCCGAACCAGATCGCCAAGACCCGCGAAGAGGTCAGCGTCACCGCCGAGGACCTGCTCGCGGTGAGCAAGACGCCGGGCGTGATCACCGAGGCCGGGCTGCGCAACAACATCAGCGTCGCGCTGCAGTACCTGGCCAACTGGCTCGGCGGCAACGGCGCGGTGGGCATCTTCAACCTGATGGAGGACGCTGCCACCGCGGAGATCTCCCGCTCCCAGATCTGGCAGTGGATCCACAACGACGTCACCCTGGACGACGGCACCCTGGTGACGCGGGACCTGGTCGAGCGGCTGATCGACGAGGAGCTGACCAAGATCCGCGTGCTGGCCGGAGAGGGTTTCGACGCGGAGCGGTACGGCCAGGCGGTCGCGCTGTTCACCGAGGTCGCCCTGGCCGACACCTTCGCCGAGTTCCTCACCATCCCGGCCTACGAGCGGATGCCGTAGCTGGTTTCTGTTCACCGGGACAGGAAAGAGGGACAATCACCACAGGTCGGCAATGAGGTGGTGAACATGACCGCGACAATTGCGGCGCTGGTGCCGCGGATGCGAGATATCTGCGGCGCGGGCAACGTCATCACGGACCCGCTTGAACTGCGCACCTACGAGTGCGACGGGCTCACCGCGCACCGCTGCGTGCCGGCGCTTGTGGTGCTGCCCGGCTCGGCGGCCGAGGTGGCCGCGATCGTGGCTGCGTGCGCGCAGGCCGGGGTGCCGTTCGTGGCCCGCGGCAGCGGCACCGGGCTGTCCGGCGGTGCGCTGCCGCACCAGGACGGCGTCCTGGTCGTGATGTCCCGGATGCGGAAGATCCTCGAGATCGACCCGGTGAGCAGGCGCGCCGTGGTCGAGCCGGGCGTCACCAACCTCTCGGTGAGCAAGGCCGCGGCGCCGTACGGTCTGTTCTACGCGCCGGACCCGTCGAGCCAGGTGGTCTGTTCGGTCGGCGGCAACGTGGCGGAGAACTCCGGCGGCGCGCACTGCCTCAAGCACGGGTTCACCGTGCACCACGTGATGGGCCTGGAGATCGTCACGCCGAGCGGGGAACTGACCTGGCTGGGCGACGGCACCGGCGTAACGACCGGCTACGACCTGCTCGGCGCGTTCACCGGCTCGGAGGGCACGCTCGGCATCGTGACCAAGATCGTGGTCAAGCTGATGCCGCTGCCCGAGGTGGTGCACACGCTGCTGGCCGCGTACGCCACCACTAGCGACGGCGGCCGCGCGGTGTCCGACATCATCGCGGCCGGCATCGTCCCGGCCGCGATCGAGATGATGGACGCGCTGTCCATCGAGGCGGCCGAGGCGGCGGTGCACTGCAACTACCCGGCGGGGGCGGGCGCCGTGCTGATCGTCGAACTGGACGGGCCGGCCGCGGAAGTGGAGGCCGAGCTGGCCACCGTCCGTGCGCTGTGTGAAGCGGCCGGAGCGACGGAGATCAGGGCGGCCGACGACCCGGCCGAGCGCGCGGTCATCTGGGCCGGACGCAAGTCCGCGTTCGCGGCGGTGGGCCGGATCAGCCCGGCGTTCATCGTCCAGGACGGGGTGGTGCCGCGGACTTCGCTGGGTGCCGTGCTGGCCAAGATCGCCTCGCTGTCCGCGGAGGCGGGCGTCCGGGTGGCCAACGTCTTCCACGCCGGCGACGGGAACCTGCACCCGTTGGTGCTCTACGACGACGCCTCGCCCGGCGAGACGATCGCGGCCGAGGAACTGTCCGGCGCGATCCTGGACACCTGCCTGGAACACGGCGGCTCGATCACCGGCGAGCACGGCGTCGGCGTCGACAAGTCCCGGTACATGCCGAAGATGTTCAACGCCGACGACCTGGACACCATGCAGCTGGTCCGGTGCGCGTTCGACCCGGCCAGCCTGTGCAACCCGGGCAAGATCTTCCCCACGCCGCGGCTGTGCGGCGAGGTCCCCGGCCACCACCGCGCGCCGCATCCCGCCGTAGCGGCCGGCCAGGCGGAGATCTTCTAGATGGATACCGAACGAACCTCGGTTCCCGCCATCCGTTCGGCTCTCGCCGCCGCCTGCCCTTTGCTGTGGGATGGTTCTGCCTCCAAAGCCGTGGCCGGCGTGGTGCCGTCGTTCGTCGCCTCACCGGCGAGCACCGAGGAGGCTTCGGCGCTGATGCGGGTCGCGGCTTCGTCTGGGCTCGTGGTGGTGCCGCGCGGCGCCGGGACTGGGCTCTCGTGGGGCGCCCCGCCTTCGTCCTGCGATCTGGTCGTGGACCTGCGCCTGATGGATCGGGTCATCGAGCACGCGGCCGGGGATCTGGTGGCGCGGGTGCAGGCCGGCGTCACGATCGGGCAGCTGGCCGCGGTACTCGCCTCGGCCGGCCAGCAGCTGGCGGTCGACGCACCCGAAGACGCGACCGTGGGCGGGGTGGTCGCCACCGGCACGGCCGGGCCGCGGCGGTTCCGCTACGGCGCCCCGCGCGACCTGCTGATCGGCGTGACCGTGGTGCGCGCCGACGGGGTGATCGCGCACTCGGGCGGCAAGGTGGTCAAGAACGTGGCCGGCTACGACCTCGGAAAGCTCTTCGCCGGGTCGCAGGGCACGCTGGGGCTGATCACCGAGGCGACCTTCCGGCTGCATCCGCAGCCATCTGCGGTGGCGTGGGTGGCCGGGGAGTTCGGGCCTTCGGACCGGGTGGGCGCGGTCGCGGCGGTGGCCGCGGCGGCGGGCTCGGCGCTGGTGCCCTCGGC
>JBAUAY010000850.1:0-1652 GCA_049676235.1 Streptosporangiaceae bacterium | reverse complement strand
CGGCGGTCAGCTCACGCTCGACGGCGGCCAGGTCCTGCAGGTCTACCGGGACCGGGACGGCTCCGTGCGGCCGCAGCCGGTCCGCCAGGACGCGGCCCCCGTAGTAGCCGTCGTTCGGCATCACGATGCGCTCCCGGCCGGGAGCCAGCGCGAGCATCAGCGCCATCGAGGCCGCCTGGCCGGAGGCGAAGGCCACCGCCTCCGCATCCTCCAGGCCGCCCAGCGCCTGCTCCAGTGCTTCCCAGCCCGGGTTACCGTCTCGGCCGTAGGCCCGGCCGGGACGCGGTGACCCGGCCGATACGTAGATGCTCGCGGGGGCCAGCGGCGGTGCGCCGGGCAGCCCGGGGGTACGTTCGGTACCCGCGTGAATCAGCCGGGACTCGGCGGAAAAGGCGTCAGTCACGGACGCGTCGCCTTCCTAAAATGTTACAGTACATAATATGAACACACTGGTACAATATATCCCGCGGGGTCGGACCGCCAAGGAGATATCGGCCAGTGTGGAAGCGGGCGTCCGCAGCGGGCAGCTAACTCCCGGGGACCACCTGCCCCCGGTCCGCGAGCTAGCCGGCCAGCTGGGCGTCAGCCCGACCACGGTGGCGGCGGCCTACAGCGACCTGCGCCGCCGTGGCCTGACCACCGGCACCGGCCGGGCGGGCACGCGCATCCGGGGAGCTCCCCCGGTCAGCTCCCGCGTGTACCTGAGCGCTCCCGCGGGCACCAGGGACCTGATCACCGGCGGCCCGGACCCGGACCTGCTCCCGCTGCTCCCGGCCCGGCCGGCCAGGCGGTCGGCCCGGATGTACGCCGAGGCGCCGGTCTCGCCGCGGCTGCGCCGCCTGGCCGAGGTCCAGCTGGCCGCCGACGGCATCAAGGCCGCCAGCCTGACGGTCACCGGTGGCGCGCTCGACGGCATCGAGCGGGTCCTGGCCACCTGGCTCACGCCCGCGGACCGGGTGATCGTCGAGGATCCCGGTCATGCGGTCACCTTCGACCTGCTCGCGGCCATGGGCTTTACCGCAGCGCCGGTCCCGGTCGACGACCTGGGTATCCGGCCCGCCGAGCTGGCGGCCGCACTGGCCAGAGGCGCGAGCGCGCTGATCGTCACGCCCCGGGCCCAGGCCGCCACCGGCGCAGCCTGGGACGCCGGACGTGCCGCGGAGATCGGCGAGGTCCTGCGGCGGCACCCTGGCGTCGGGGTCATCGAGGACGATCACGCCGGGCCGGTGGCCGGGGTGCCCGCCCGTTCCGTCTGCGCAGGCTCTCACGGGCCAGCACGCTGGGCCACCCTGCGTTCGGTGTCCAAGTCGCTCGGGCCTGACCTGCGGCTCGCCGTGGTGGCCGGCGACGAGGCCACCATCACCCGGGTCGCAGGCCGGCAGGCGCTTGGTACCGGGTGGGTGAGCTACCAGCTGCAGGAGATGGTCGCGGACCTGTGGTCGGACGCCTCGGTGGTGCGGACGCTCACGGCCGCGGCGCAGGCGTACGCAGGCCGCGGGGCGGCCCTGCGGTCAGCGCTGGCGGCCCACGGGATCACGGCCAGCGGCCGATCGGGATTCACCTGCTGGGTGCCCGTCGCCGACGAGGACGGCGTCGCGACAGCGCTTGCCCGGGGGGACGCCTCCCCAAGACCCCCCCGCGAGGGCATGGCC
>JBAUAY010000849.1:0-2974 GCA_049676235.1 Streptosporangiaceae bacterium | reverse complement strand
GCACTGGCCGTGGCGCTGGGCGGGGTCGCGATAGCGTTCGGCCTCGTCGCGTTCACCCCCGCGGCCGACCTGGCCCAGGTCCTGCCGGTCGCGGTCGTCATCACGGTGGCGGCCCGGCTGGCCGCCTTCGCCGCGCTCCGCGGGGCGGCGAAAAAGCCCTAGCTGCCTGCGCGGGGTCATCCGTCTCCTCCCAGCGGACAGCGCGGACGGACCGCAACGTCAGCACGGCCGCGCTGCTCAGCAGGCCGTAGACGGCGCCCACGCCGAAGACCACCGCTGGACCGAACGCGGCTGCCAGCGGCCCGTCGATGGCGTATCCGATCACGCCGACGCCATAGGCGGGAAACAGGGTGAGCGAGCTGACCCGGGCCAGCATGTCCGGTGGCACCTGCTGCTGCATGGCGGTGCCGAAGAAGGTGCCGGACAGGGCCGCGCCCGCGCCGCAGCAGAACGCAGCTACGGCCACCCAGCCGGCCGCCGCGTGCAGGGCCATCGGGACGTCGGGCAGCGCGTAGCAGAACGTGCCGATGGTCGCGACCACCATCGGCCGCCGGGGACGGCGGCCGAGCGAGAGCACCCCGGCCACGATCGCGCCCGCGCCCTGTACCGCCATGATCAGGCCCCAGACCGCCGCGCCGCCCAGGTAGGCGCGGCCCATGACCGGCCCGAGCAGCATCCAAGGCGCCCAGGTGATCAGGTTGAAGAAGGCGAACTGCACGGTGACCGCCCACAGCCAGGTCCGTGACCGGAATTCCGCCCAGCCCTCGGCCATGTCGCGCAGCAGGCTCCGGCGCACAGAAGGGTTCCCACCCGGCACGCGAAGCAGGCTGAGCGCGAGCACGCTCATGGCGTAGGACGCCGCGTCCACGGCCACCACCACGGCCGGCCCGGCCACGGCGACAAGCAGCCCACCCAGCGCGGGCCCGGCGATCCTGGTGGCCGAGGTGGCCAGCCCGTACAGCGCGTTCGCGTTGCCGAGCTGATTCCGGGGCGAGATCTCCACGGTCAGCGCGTCGAGGGCGGGCATGAAGAACGCCTCCCCAGTGCCCTCGAGCCAGGCCAGCAGGACGAACAGCCAGAGCGCCGGCCGACCCGCGAACAGGGCCACCGCAAGCGAGCCCTGCGCGCCGCAGCGGAGCACGTCCGCGGCCAGCATCACCCGGCGCCGGCCGAGCCGGTCGGCGACCGCCCCGGCGAATGGCAGCAGCAGCACCTGAGGTACGACGCCAGCCGCGAACACGAATCCCAGGCCGGTCGCACTCTCCCCGCTGTCAAGCACCGCCCAGGCGATCGCCACCGTGGACATGGACGAGCCAAACAGGGACGTCACGTAACCGGAGTAGAACCGGCGGAAGTTCCGCTCCGCCAGCACCCTACCTACCTCCCGTGGCGCCCACTTTCTGCGTCGCAGCCACTCACGCGTCATGCCTCCGGATCGTGCCACCCGGCCGTCGACCGCACCAGACTATGAGCTAAATAAAGTTGAGCAACATAGGCTCAAGTTGTTAGTCCCTGCGACCGGAAATCGGCCGTAAACCAAGCCTGGTCCGGCAATCCAGAAAATTTTTGTTAGATGCTCAATATTCTTGAGCAGAATAGGCTCACTTATTAGCGTCCCCAGCCGAGCATCGTGCCGGTTGTAACCGGCACGATGGAGCATTGAGCCGGCTATTACCGGCACGATGGAACATCGAGCCGGCGTGCTTGGCGGCTCGGGACGGGGAATCCTCCAGCAGCGCCGTGAACAGCGACTCGGCACCGCGGATTCTGCTTCACTAGGGGCATGCACCCGAACGACCGTTCACGGCTGACGTTCATGATCCGTTACGCGGCCCGTCATCCCCGGCGCATCGTGCCGCACGGCCGCCGCCTGGCCCGCGACGCGGTGCTGCGGCTGAAGAACCGGGACCACGTGAGCTACTACCGCGCGGTGATGAAGTCGGACGCGGCCCGCAGCGACGAGGGCGCGGTCGGCAGCCACACGCACGAGTCCTGGCTCAAGATCGGCCAGATGCAGTTCGACTACCTCGTCTCGCACGGCCTCAAGCCAGGCATGAGGATGCTCGAGATCGGTTGCGGAAACCTGCGGGCCGGCCGTCTGTTCATCGACCACCTGGAGCCCGGCGACTACTACGGGATCGACATCTCCCCCGATATCCTGCTGGCCGCGCAGCGCACGCTGGCCGAGGTCGGCCTGCAAGACAAGCTGCCGCACCTGACCCTGGTCCAGGACCTGAAGCTGGCGTTCCTGCCGTCCGGGCACTTCGACGTGGTGCACGCGCACAGCGTGTTCTCGCACTCCCCGACCGAGGTCATCGAGGAGTGCCTGGGACACGTCGGGCGGGTCATGAAGCCGGGCGGTTTCTTCGACTTCACCTTCGACCGGACCGAGGGCGACGAGCACCAGGTGCTGCGCGAAGACTTCTACTACCGGACCGAGACCCTGGTGGCGCTGGCCGGCCGCTACGGCCTGACCGGACAATTCATGACAGACTGGGAAGAACTCCCTCATCAGCAATCCAAGCTGCGCATTATCCGCCCCGCCGAGTTACGATACATCTCGATCGTTTAATCGGCCGGGGAAGGGAATGTGATGGAGGCGACCGACGGGGACTCTGGTGTGCCAGAGAGGCAAGGGGCGTCAGAGGAGCAGACGACGGCGGGGGGACAGACCGCGCTCGGAGACCGGGCCACTGCGGGAAGCCAGGCCACTGCGGGAGACCGGGCCATAGCGGGGGGAGGTTTGCTTGCTGAACCTGGCCGCGGTGCGGTGACCCGTGCTTCGGACCGGGAGCGGGATGCTGTGGTGCAGCGCGTACAGGACGCCTTCGCCGAAGGCCGCCTGGACGACACCGAATTCGACGAACGCACCCGGGCGGCGCTGACCGCGCGCACGCAGGCGGACCTGGACGCCCTGCTCGCTGACTTGCCCGCGGTGACGGCGGCGCCCGGCGCCGCGACCGCGGTTCCCGGC
>JBAUAY010000848.1:0-3299 GCA_049676235.1 Streptosporangiaceae bacterium | reverse complement strand
CGCACTGCAGAACGATCCAGGCCGGCGCCGTTCGCGTGCCAACCTCCGGACCTTACCCCGGAACTGACCACTGGCGGCCAAGAAGAGCAGCGCTTCCCAACCGAACACGACAACCCCTGCGAGCTGGGTGGCCCCTGGGTACTTCGCGGTGCCGTACCACCCACCCATCTCCACGAAGACGGCAGCGGCCGAATCCGGGCAAATCCGGCTGTTCCCAGTGACTAGAAGTCTGACGCCGCCTTAGCGCTCAAACGGCCGTGGTGCCCTGCCGCGGTACGGCAGGCAAGGGAGGCCGCGAGCGCCGAGCCCGCCGATCGCGAACACCTTGCCTGCGTGCGGCTGGCGGGCCAGCGCGTCGTCGTCGAGGTCCGTCCGCGCGGTGGTGACGAACAGCGTGTCGCGGCGGGGGCCGCCGAATGCGCATGAGGTCGGTCGCTCGACTGGAAGTTGCACGCTCGCGAGAAGCGATCCGTCCGGTGCGTAACGGTGGATGGCCGCACCGTTCCACAGGGCCACCCAGATCCCGCCCTCGTCGTCGACCGTAAGTCCGTCTGGCGCCACGCCTGGCTGGTCGATGTGCACCAGAGTGTGGCGGTCGCTGATCGCCCCGCTCGGGCCGTCGAACCGGAACGCGTCAACGCATCCGGTGCCGCTGTCGTTGAGGTACATCGTGGCGGCGTCGGGACTCCAGCCGATGCCGTTCGAGATGGTCAGCCCGGTGAGCACGGTAGTGCAGCTGCCGTCGAGTTCAAGGCGGTAAAGGGCGCCCGCCCCCGGCGACTCGTCGTAGGCCATCGTCCCGGCCCAGAACCGGCCCTGCGGGTCGCAGGCTCCGTCGTTCATCCGCACCTCAGCGTGGCCCACCTCGGCCTGGGCGAGTTCGCGGACCGAGCCGGTCTCGTCGACGAACAGGAACCCCGCGCCGGCCGCGAGCACGTACCCGCCCCCCACGGCCGGCGCGACCGCGCCGATATGCCGGTCGACTGAGATGGTCTCGACGCGCTCCAGGGCGCCATCGGAGCTCAGCGTTCCCCGGTGCATCTGGCATCCTAGGATGTCGACCCACAACAGCTCCTGGCGCTCTTCGTGCCAGCGCGGGCCCTCGCTCAGCAGCCCCGGGGTTACCGACCACACCCTCACTTCAGGGGCAGTCATGCGGTCAGGTCCACTACGACTTTGATGTCCTCCGGGGGCCGCTCCGCCGCCCGCAGATTGGCCAGCGGCGTGCCGTAGGCGCCCTGCGCGATCTCATGGTCGGGCCCGCAGACACCCAGCGCCATCCCCCGCACCAGCAGAAGAGCATGCCGCGCGTCGGGGTCCGGGACCTCCTCGACGCCGGCGGTCCCCTTCTGGCCCGGCACCACCGTCATCGCATGCATATCCGCATCGTTACACCCAGGCGGTCACGTCCGCCTCACCCCGTCGCGGGTGATGACAACCACGACGGTGCTCGGGATGATCGGGTCATGGCGTCATCACCTCCGCAGCCGTTCGACGTCGTGGTCATCGGCGCAGGACCGGCCGGCGTCGTCGCGGCGCTTAGCGCCGCCCGCCTCGGTGCCACGACGGCGCTGATCACCCGCGATCAGTTCGGCGGAATGGCCGCGAACGACGGGCCCGTGCCGGTCCGCACGCTCGCCCAGGCGGCGCGACTGATCCGCGAGGCCAGGCAGCTCCCTCTCTACGGGATCGCGGGCGGTGAGCCGTCGCTCGACTACCCCCGGCTGCTGGCGCGGGTACGTGACGTGACCGAGGATGCGCGCCGGCACACGCTGCTGCGTGACGATCTCGAGCGGGCCGGGGTGACCATCTACGAGCAGGCCGGCCTGGCCCGGTTCGCCGACGCCCACACCGTGGAAAGTGACAGCGCGCCACGGCTTGAAGCAGGCAAGGTCATCATCTGCAGCGGAGGAACGCCGCGGCCGCTGGCGGTCCCCGGCTTCGACTTGACCGCGAGGCACAGCGATGCATGGCAGCTTTCCTCGGTGCCGCCGTCGATGCTCGTGATCGGCGCTGGTGCGACCGGCGTGCAGGTAGCTTCGATCTTCAACGCGTTCGGCACGCACGTCCATCTCGTCGAGATCGCTCCGCGCATCCTGATGAGCGAGGACCACGAGGTCTCCGAAGCCGTCCGTGCCGCGCTGGCCGCGTCCGGCGTCCAGGTTATCGAGGACGCCGGAAAGATCGACCGTTTCGAGCACTGCGCGACCGGCGTGCGGCTCATCCGTTCAGCCGGCGATGGGCAGCGGAGCGTCGATGCCACGCTGGCGGTGGTCGCGGCCGGATGGGCCGCGGCCACCGTCGGGCTGAACCTCGGCCAGGCCGGCGTGCAGACGGACCGGCGCGGGTTCGTCCAGGTGGACAGGCACCTGCGCACGACCGCGCCGCACGTCTTCGCCGCGGGCGACGTCACTGGGCGCGCGATGGTCGTGCACGAGGCGGTCCGTGAGGGAGTGGTGGCCGCGACTAACGCCGTCCTCGGATCGACCACGGTCCTCCCTCCCCAGGTGAGCCCGGTCGGTAGCTTCACCGACCCGGAGTACGCCTCGGCCGGGCTGACCGAGGCGGTGGCCCGCCAGACCCGCGACGTAGCTGTGGCGACGGTTCGCTTCGGCTCGCTCCCGCGGCCCATCATCGATGGCCGCCCGACCGGGTTCTGCAAGCTGATCATCGACCGCGAGCTCCACACCATCCTGGGTTGCCACGTCGTGGGGGAACGCGCGGTCGAGCTCGCGCAGCTGGCGGCGACCGCGATGGCCGCCGAGATGCCCGTCGAGCAACTCGCGCTGGTCCCGTTCTCGTTCCCCACGTACGCGAACGCCCTGGGTCGTGCGGCGGTCGTCGCCGCGATCGAGCTCGATCACACCGGAATGTGGGCGGTTGAGCATCTCGTAACGCCAGAGGAGATCGGCGTGACCTGAGTTCGTGACGCCCTTACCGAGAGGAGAAAGATCTTGGCAACCCCTTCGACAGGAACGCCCAGGCCTGGTGTCCGCGTTGGCTCCGTGAGCGAGTTCAGCTTGTTCTTCCGCGTCAGGCCGGGCCACGAGAACGACCTGCGGGAAGCGGTCCGGGCGCTGCAGGACAGTGCAGGCTACCGGCCGGGGGACTACGATCTGCCGATCGCGACCATTCACGAAGCAAGGTTCGTGCTATTCGACGATGACACGCGGTTGCTCTTCGCGACGAGCTTCGATGGCCCGTGGGACGCCTACATGGAGGACTTCGCGGCCAAGCCGCTGCAGCTCTTCGACTCGATCTTCCGGCACGTCGAGGGCTACGAAGGCCTTCCCGATCTC
>JBAUAY010000847.1:0-5419 GCA_049676235.1 Streptosporangiaceae bacterium | reverse complement strand
CACCCGGCGCTGATCCTCAGGACGCACCGCCCGGTTTGGCCTGCAGGCTAATCGGTGGCCTCAGCCCCGGCCAGCTCGGTGGCCTCAGCCCGGCCCGCGGAAGCGGCCCGGAAAACCGAGAGCCCGGAAAACCGAGAGCCCGGGAAGCTCGCGCTTCCCGGGCCTCAGCTAGGAGACCTGCGGGGGGGATACAGGTCTCTGCTCCTAGTTTTACGCCGCTTGGGTGGTGACGCGGTCGTAAACCGCGAGGGTTTCTCCGGCGATCCGGTCCCAGGAGTACCGGGACCGCGCCCGGTCAACCGCCGCCACCCCGTACGCCTCTATCAGCATGGGGTGCGCGAGCAGCTGCCGGATCCGCTGCGCCAGCAGGGCCGGTCGGCCCGGCGGGATGATGATGCCGGTCGTCCCGTCCACCACGGCGTCCACGTGTCCGCCGACGGGGGGTGCGATGACGGGGGTGCCGCACGCCATGGCCTGCAGCGAAGTGCTGCCGGAAGGCTCGTACTGGCAGGTGCTGAGGACCAGGTCAGCGGACCGCAGCAGGGCCGGCATGGCGGCGTGCTCCACCTTGCCGGTAAAGATCACCCGGTCCGTGATGCCCAGCGCGGCCGCGAACTTGGCCAGCTTGACGTAGGCGTCGTCGCTGGACAGCTCAGCCTCGTCCGGCCCGCCGACGACCAGGAGCTCGGCATCGGGAACCCGGGTCAGCGCCCGCAGCAGCGTCTCGAGCGGCTGGCGCTGGGTCAGGTCTGCCGCGGTGAGCAGGCGCGGTCGGCCGTTCCGCTTGGCTACCGGGCCTTCCGGGGTGAACAAGCCGGTGTCGACGCCCCAGGGCACGACCCGGATCGAGGACCGTTGCACGCCCAGGCTGGCCAGGTCGGCCACCTCGGCGGAGTTGGTCGCGACTACCGCGGTGGCGCTACGGCCGATGGCCGGCTCGAGCCTGATCCGCGCCGCGGACGCGCCGTCCGCCTTCACCCCTTCGGCCCGGCGCTCGGTGACGCCGAGGGAGCGGAACTCCTGCACGATCGGGACGCCAAGGTCTCGCGCGGCGGCCAGCGCGGCCAGGCCGCTGGTCCAGCGCAGCGCGTGCACGACGTCCGGGCGCTCGCGCTGCCAGTGGCTACGCAGCGGACCGCTGAAGGCCGGTACCCGCTCGAGCAGGGCGGCGTCGCCCGGCTCGCCGTCGGCGGTGGTCTGGGGGACCGGCCCGGCGTCGATGTGCTCGACCCGGACGCCTTCGTGGAGTTCGGCCTGGTCAGGCACGTCAGGCAAGTTCTTCTGGGCGTATACGGTCACCTGGTGGCCCTGCCCGGCGAGCTGGCGGGTGAGCTCGCTGAGCCCGAGGTCATCGCGCTCAGGGCCGGAGCCTGCGCGGGGGTGCAGTGGCGTTGCGTTCTGGGCTACTAGAGCGATCTTCATTAGGGTCCTCTCGCTTCGAACCTCGGTCACGGTGTTCGCTAGCGAGAGACGGAAAAGTGGTGCCCGATCTGCGCGCTCCGCGAAACACCATTTCGCGTTGAGCGTGCCTGCGTCGTAGGCACCACTAAGGAAGAGAATATCCCATCACATGAGACCGTAAACCACCGAACGCCGGACCATGCTCGCCGGCGTGTCGGCAGGACGAGGTTTCCGCAGGTCAGCCCGCAGCGGCTTCCGCCACACTGTCGAAAACGGGGATCAGTCGGTCGGCGGTGGTCAGCCGCAGGATCTTGGCCACTGCGGCCTGCGGGGACACCAGCGCGAGGACGCCGCCCTGCCGGTCGAGCGAGCGGTTGACCCGCAGCAACGCGTGCAGCGCGGAGGAGTCCATGAAGCGGAGGCCGGACAGGTCGATGATCAGCGTGTGCGGCTGCTGCGACACCTCTTCGTCGAGCAGGCGGCGCAGTTCGTCCGTGTTCGTCACGTCGGCCTCGCCGGCGATCTCCACCAGCGTGTAAGATTCGCCGGCGGACTCCCGGGCCGTTACAGAGACCGTCAGCAGATCCACGCACTTGTTGTACCACAAGGCGGATCGCGACGGGATATGCCTAGGCCTTGGCCGATGGCAGGTTCATATGCACCCGGATGGTGGTGCCCGTTTCGTCCGAAATTATTTCCACCTGGTCGCAGATCTGATTGACGATCCAGAGCCCGTGACCGCCTGACGCGTCCAGGGACGGCTGGCGGCGTCCCGCCAGCGGGTCGGCGATGATTCCCTCGTCGTGGATCTGGCAGACGATTTCCTTCGCGTCGTACCAGATCTTCAGGCTCCCCGGTGACTTGGCGTGCTTGATCGTGTTGGCCGCCACTTCGCTGACCGCCAGCGTGAGGTCGATGGCGCGGGCTTCGCTCAGCCCGGCCTGGATCGCGTACCGGTGCACGACCGCCCGGATCGCAGCCAGGTCAGTGGTGTATGTGTACGACACGGGATCGTCCGATGGGGGCAGCGGACCGTCGCCGTCCGGCCGGGGAACCGGCTGACGGGTGAGCGCTTCTTGTGCCGCAGGTACGCGCTGAGCGGTCTTGCCTTCCCGGGCCATCAGCAGACACGATACACCGGCGAGTGAAACGGGCCGCCCTTGTGTCACGGGATGCCGAACTCGCGGGACACAGGACCCTTCGTCCACGTGTATCCGCCACGGACAGGGTAGACGTAAGAGCGTTCCGCGTCCGCAGCTCTTCGGAAGGGTAGGAGCTGCTCGTCTTTTGGAGGTAGAAATGCGAGTCGGTGGCCTTGTCTTGCTGATATGGCTGGTCATCGGGGCAATTGCGGCCGGCCAGCGCGGATATTACGGCTCGTCGTCTGACACCTGCGCCCACGGTGGCACGGTAATCGCCACGATCGCGGCCGGACCGCTCAACTACCTGGGCGTGAATCCGAAGGTTTCGTGCCATTTGCCCTCCCCGAGCAGCTGAGTCCCGCAAAGCGGCGCAAGATTCAGGTTGAGTTCTCCGTCCCGGTGGAGGCTGGCGAATTGGAAGGTGAGCACAGGCCGGTGGCGCGAAAGTTCATTCTTACCGAACGGTCCAGAGTGCCAGTCATTGGCAGCCTACTTTGCCGTCATGGCTGACGGCCCGGCTACCCTCAGCCCCGAGCTGGAGACGCGCCACTGGGATCGGGGATGCCGAGCTGGACCCGGGCGCTGGCCGACCCGAGCCGGTCCAGGGAATGTTCCCAGGTACGGTCCGGCCAGTGGTAGCGAGCGAGCCCCTCGGCGGGCCGGTACTCGGCGGTGTACAGGGTACCGAAGCCCTGGTGGAAGCGAGTGGCGTACAACGGGGAGCGCAGGCATGCCGTCACGATGCTCGGGACATCTGCGCCGGCGGCGAGCAGTTCCTCTAGGTGCTGCTGCCGCTCGACCGTCCGGATCGCCGCGGCGTACGGCGCCCATTCCACCTGGCCCTGATAGTTGGTGGCGACGGCCAGGCTGGTGACCTGAGCGGGCCGGTCAGGAGCCAGGTACGCCGTGGCCCGCAGGCCGGTCCGGTCCAGCGCGGTGACGTTGTACGACATGTGGACCGGGATGCGGCGCAGGGCCTGCATGGCTTCCTCGGTGGTCTGGCACGTCTGGAGCACGTAGCGGATCACCACCGGGATGCCGAAGCCCTCGCCTACTTGCGGCCTGCCGCCGAAGGTGAGCGAGACGGCGAGGCCGGCGTCATTGACCCCGTCGAGCAGCCCCCACAGGCAGTCGATCATGCCGAGCACCCGCCGGCCGCCGTACGCCGTCCTGGCCACCACCGCATCGAACAGCCGGTAATCCCAGTCGTAGTTGCGGACCAGCGCGGGGCCGCCCGGCAGGACCGCCGCCTGCGAGCAGCCGGTCAGGAAGGGCGGCGGATTCCACAGGGCCAGCGCGGCACCGGCCTCCGGGTCGTCGCCGAGCAAGGCCGTCAGCTGCTGCCAGACCGGAACGAGTTCAGGCATGTGCTCCTCGAGCCGCGCCCGGGCCTGCCCTGCCGTCGGGCGGGTATTCGCGCCGTCGAGCCACCACCTCCGGAACGCCGGCCAGGTCGCCGCCAGGTGCTCACCGATCTGGTCTTCCTCGATGGCCCGCAGGGTGAGCGAAACCTCGCCCTGGGGTGCCTCCTGCGGTGCAGCCCCCTCCCAGGGAGCCGTTGGCCAGGGCTCCGAGGCCCAGTCCGTCGAGGCGACCCGCTGGAGCCATGAGCGCCAGTCTGACCAGTTGACGTCCTCCACCCACCGCTGCCAGTCCTGCCAGTTCGGAGGCGCCGCCGCCGGTTGCCCCTGGTCACTACCTGCCATGACGCTGCCCGCCCCTCTTGACGCCGACTCGTCCTGCTGTTACCCGGTGCCTGAGCTCCTGCTGTTACCCGGTGCCTGAGCGCTAAACATCGCCGGGCAGGCGGCGCCGCGCTTGCCCTCAGGGTAGCGCTGGAATCATGATGGCCTCTTAGCGCCGGATACGAATGTTGCGCGGGAGGGGGCTCTCAGGTGCCAGGCCGCTTCAGGCAAAGGGCCGTCGTCCTGCTCGTCGAAGACAACCCGGACGACGTGATAATGATCCGGGAGGCTTTCGAGCAGTCCCTGACGCCTATTCAGCTTTACGTGGTCAGCAATGGCGAACGGGCGATAAAGTTCGTGCAGCGGACTGACGCAGATGCTCCCCGGCCCAGCCTTATCCTGCTCGATCTCAACCTGCCGATCCGCAATGGCCTGGATGTCTTGGCTGAATTGAAGAGTGACACCGAGTTCTTGTCAATTCCGATAGTGGTGCTGACGACATCCCAGGCGCCAAACGATATTCAGCAGTGCTACTCCCTGCACGCGAACGCCTACATCATCAAGCCGCCGGACTTCGACGGCTATGCCGACGTGATCAAGCAGGTCGCCACGTGCTTCCTGGGTCTCATTTCGCTTCCGCCCTAGCGTTGGCCCAGGAACGCGGCGATTCCCCTTGTCGAGACCTGTGGGATCAAGATCGTTTAGATAGCTTCCGGCTTGGGTACTATTGCCGGATCGTTCGACGAACTTGCTGTTGCTGAAGACCGCTCCCGGTGTCCGGGAGACGCCGCTTGCGTGGCACTCTGAGCATCCCTAGCAAGAACTTGCTGTAATTACCTGGGACCCGCCCCTATACCTTCGCATATGAATGTTGGATGCTGGTGATACGTCGGCCGGATGTCGGGCGCCGGCGCGATGTGGGAGGGCAGGCCATTTCAGGGGACCTGTGATGTCGGCGATCAGGAACGGGAAACAAACCCGCGCTGGTGTATCCCGCAGGACGCTGGTTTCCAGCAGGTACGCAGGGGAGCACTATTGTGCAAACAATTTCGAACGGGAAACGCGCAAAATCGTCGGCCGCGTCCGCACGGCCCGCACCGCGGAAGTGGCGGCTGGCCACCGGGCTGGCGGCCTCGCTGACGGCCCTGGGACTGGTCGCGGGATTCCCGGCGGCCGCGTCCGCCGCGGCGC
>JBAUAY010000846.1:0-6408 GCA_049676235.1 Streptosporangiaceae bacterium | reverse complement strand
CAGTTGAAAACCGTGTGCATTGCCTGTGGCGGTGGGATGGAGAAGTCCACGTCGTCTTCACCGCTACTGCGCCTGGTTTCCACGGCCGCGGGCGACAGTGAAGCAAGCTGGCTGCCTCCCGAGCGCTCCCCGGGAGGCGGTCAGCGCGGGATTTGAGCGGCCGGTCCCGTGCCGGTGCCCTGTCCCCGCCGCCAGCGACGCCGGCCAGCCCGGCGCCTGGGTGGCCCTGCAGACCGGCGCTGCCAGACGCCGCGCGGCTGGAAGATGCTGGCCTACTCGGTCAGGAGCAGGCGGCGCCAGGTGTCGGCGAGGAAGCGTTCGTAGCGCTGCGGGCTCCAGCCGCGCTGGCCCACCAGGAGCTGGTACATCTCGGCGGAGTTGGTGGCCCACACGACGTCGGCGGCCTGGTCGGGGTCCAGGCGCAGCGGGGCGGCGGTGGCCAGGTCGGCGACGAAGCGGCGCATGTTCGCGGCACGGCGCTCGGCGATCTGGTCCCACAGCCTGACTAGTTCCGGCTCGTCGCGGGCGGCTTGCTGGATGATGGCTAGCACGAGCGTCAGACGGGGGGCGATGGCCGCGACCGCGGCGGCGTAGATGGCGATCTTGGTGCCGGCGTCGGGGGCAGCCTGGATCGCGCGCACATAGTCGCGCTGTTCGGCGGGGATGGCCTGGTCGGTGCCGGAGATCGCGGTCTCGATCAGCAGCCGGGCCAGTTCGGGCTTGCGGCCGACCGAGGCGTAGATGGTGTCCAGTGCGACCCCGGCCCGGTCGGCGATCGCGGTCATCGGGGTGGCGGCGTATCCGCGCTCGGTGAACAGCTGGCGCGCGGCGTCCAGGATGGCCGCGCGGGTACGGGCGGCGGCCTGGCGGCGGCGGGTGGCGTCGTAACGCCTCTTGACGGGGCCGGGCATGAGGGTCATGATACCAATATTAGTCCGAAGTCGCTTCGGTCCAAATATTGGGGAGGCAATCTGATGACCTACGCAGTCACCTACGACGTGCCGATCAACTCCGAGACCTATGCCCGGATCAAGGAGGCCCTGGGCCCGGAGCTGCCGCCCGGCCTGATCGCCCACCTGGCCTGGCGCACCGAGTCCGGGCTGCGCTATGTCGATGTCTGGCAGTCCAAGGACGACGAACAGGCCTTCACCGAGAACCGGCTGCACCCCGCCGTCCACCCGATCTTGCAGGAGATGCTCGGCTTTACGCCGCCAGAGCCCAGCCGAACCGTGCTCGACGTCGTCGATGCCTGGACCAGCCGGCATCCCGGCTGACCTGATGTCCGCGCCCCGGCGGGGGGGCAGATGGGCCGCCCGCCCCAGGAGCCGAGGGGGATCGATGATCGATCACAGCCCAGCACCAGAAAATTTCGTGCCTTCCGAGCTGCTCCTGCGGACTGCGGGCACGTGCGAGATCGAACCGGAGCACCTGCTCCAGGTGTTCGGCGAGCAGCGCGCGCGGTTCGTCGCGGTCCTGCGAGGATTCGGCGCCGATGACTGGGCTGCCCCGACCCGGTGTGCCGACTGGTCCGCGCACGACGTCGTCCGTCACTTGTGTGACGTCAGTACCCTCCTCGCTGCCACCAGCCCCGGTGACCGCAGGCTCGACGTCACCGCTGGCTTCGACCCGAGAGTCTCGCCTCGCCGGTGGGCGGTAGTCCCGGCTGACGAGTCACGCGACGCCACCTTCCGCCGCTTCACGACGACGACCGAACAGATGCTCGGTCAACTGCGCGCCTGGCTGGCCCAGGACCGTAGGTTCGATGTCCACCTCCCGTACGGGCTAATGGACTGGACGGTTCTGACGCTGCACGCCTTCTGGGATTCGTGGCTCCACGAACGCGACGTGCTGCTCTCCCAGGACCGCGAACACCCTACCGACGATGACGCAACCTTCTACGCGACCGCCTACGGACTGTTCATCGCCGCCGCGGTCGCGCCGATCTTCGGCGATCAGGTGCAGGAGAAGCTGACGCTGGGTGGTGACGGCGGCGGCATCTTCGACGTGGAAAGCCGCGGTGCCGCCACGCTCACCGTCACCCGAATGGTTACTGCCGGTCCGCCCGCAGCCCAGGTCACCGACGCGCTCGCGGGACGCTCCACAGAGGCCGCGGTGCTAAGCGGCCTATCAGCTGGTTCGAGTACTGCGTTGTTGCGTATGGCGGACTTCTTCAATTCCCCCGTACAGCAGAGTCCGACCTGAAGATCCCTGTACCGCCACTTCCCGACCGAGCAGATACTGGCCGCCGAAGCCTTCACGGACCAGCTGTGCGCGTGCCGGTGTCGATTTCGCCGCCGGTCGTTCGTGTAAGAGGTGACCGGGCCGCGGCAGGGCGGCCCGCGGCACGGAAGGGAACGGGTCCATGCGTTCGATCACGGTCACGATGTGGGTCACCCTCGACGGTGTCGTGCAGGGCCTCGGCCGCGCGGACGAGGACACCCGCGGCGGCTTCACGCACGGCGGCTGGGGCCGGCGGTACGACGACGAGGTAATGGGCCGCGAGATGGCCACGGCCATGGCCAGGCCAGGGGACATGCTGCTCGGCCGCCGTACCTGGCAGGACTTCACCACCGCATGGGGACGCCTGACCGACGGCAACCCGGTCACCACGCGCATGAACGCGACCACCAAATACGTCGTCTCGAGGACTCTGGAGGATGCGGATGGGTGGCAGAACTCGGTCCTGCTGCACGGCGACGCGGCGGGCACAGTGGCCGAGCTGAAGGCCCGGCCGGGCGGGGACCTGGGGATCATCGGCAGCGTGTCGCTGGTGCGAAGCCTGCACGCCGCCGGCCTGATTGACCGCTACTCGCTGCTGATCTGCCCGCTGACCTTGGGCAGCGGCGCGCGGCTGTTCGAGGGCTCCGCCCCGCTAACCGAGTTCGAGCTCACCAGCAGCGTCACGACCACTAAAGGCGTGATTATCGCGCAGTACACCCGGCGGTAGGCAGCACCATCAAGGCCGGACCGGGCCTTCATGATGCCGAGCCAGGCGGGCAAAGTGCCATCGAGAAGTTCGCCCGCTGACCCCACCGCGGCCGCCCGGGGTTATCCGCCGGCCCAGACGCCATCCCTCAGCCCGAGGCAGGCCCGGACGTCAGAGACGAGCGCGCCCAGGTCCGGACCGGGTTGCGCGAGCCGGTCCTGGATGGCGCCAAACCCGGCCCGTTCGGTAAGCCTCTTCTCGTTGAGCGCCCACTCGCCCGCGGCTGCCAGCCGGCCCTGCGCGGTGGCCAGCACCGCCTGGCACAGGTTCGCCAGGCACGCCACCCGGTCCTGCCGCTCGGCGTAGACGTCCGCGAAGGACAGCGCCCCGGCCGCGAGCCGGAACCAGGCCGCGGGCGCGGTCTCCCGCAGCCGGGGCGGGAACGCCGGGCGGGGCAGTTCGCCCGCCAGCACCTTGCCCAGCGCCAGCTCCCCGGCCAGGATGTAGGTCGCGATCCCGGCCACGTAGCCGACCTCCCGGCGGATCTCGAACCGCCCCTCCCCGGCTGCCGCGGTCCACCTCAGGACCTCGTCCAGGTCCCGGTAGATGAGGTCTACCTTGGCATCGCCGACCGTCAGCCACGCCCCGCCGTTCACGATGCTGCCCCACTCACCCGGCGCGAAGACCCGCCCTGGCCAGCCCAGCGCGCTGATGTCCGCCGGGTCAAGACCGCCCCGGTAATACAGCCCGAAATCCCAGTCGGAACCCTCCACCGCCGCGCCTACCGCCCGCGACCCCCCGAGGGTCACCGCCACCACCCCAGGCACCGCAGCCAGCCGTTCGGCAAGATTTTCCACCGAACGAGTATCCAGCAGCCCCCCTCAGCAGGCACCCCATTAACCCAGACGCAGCACCTTGCCGAGGGCTCGTACCCGGGTCCGTTCGGCCGAAAGAGACGTGCTGGATAAGGACCAAGACCAGGGGCACCCGTCACCCGACACGGGTCACCTCAGGTAGAACGGGCCGAGGGTGTCGCGGACCCGCCCTAGGTCATGGGACGCGGCGGGGCCGAAGTGCGCGATGCTGCTGAGCAGCTCACGCAGATGCAGCACGGGCATCCGGTCCGTCCATCCGGGCGGTGAGGGGTTGAGTTCCTGGTAGGCGTCGAAGAACCGGTCAGAAGCGGGCGGGCGTGGGTTGGCCCACAGCATGGACAGGTCGACCTCGGCCCAGGTGTAGGAGACGGCCGGATCGATGACGGTGATCCGGCCGCCCGGCTGGCTGACCAAATTGCCGGCCCACAGGTCGCCGTGGGTCAGGACGGCGGGCATGGGCGGGATGAGTTCGGGCAGCCGGGCGCACAGCCGCTCCACAGCGCGACGGTCGTCCGCGGTCAGGGCCTGCTCGGCGGGCGGCTCGGTGAGGTAGCGCAGCAGCCGGTGCTCGGCGAAGAACTCGTGCCCGTCGGCGTCCCAGGTGTTGACCTGCCGCAGCCGGCCCAGCCACCCGTCGGCGAGCCAGCCGAACCGGTCGCTGACCACAGCGCGGTGCGCGCCGGCCATCTCCCGCCCGAAGGCCTCCCAGGAACCCGCGCTGTCGTCCCGGGGCGCCAGCGCTTCCAGGAGCAGCAGCCGGTCGGTGACGGCCAGCACGTCCGGGGTCGCCAGGTACCCGGTGCCGCGCAGCGTGGCGAGCCCGTCGGCCTCGGTCCGGAACAGGTCCGGAGCCGCGCCATTGACGATCTTGCCGACCGCGGACGTGCCGTCGGCCCAGCTGATCAGCCAGGCGTCGGCGATGACCCCGCCGGACACACGCCGGACGGCCGCGATGCCGTCCGCGCGCCCGACGTCCCGCAGCGACGCGCGCAGGGCGTCGTCGCCGCTCGTCCTCTCCGGCATGCTCCTCACAGCCAATGATCCCAAGTGGACGCCGTGCACAGAAGGGGCACCATCAGTCCCGGGCGGCTAGATCTCCTCCCAAGGGCAGCTCTCGATGGCGGCTGCGATGGCGCCGGTGAATGCCTCGTCCAAGGGAACCACGAGGTCGTCGACCCGGCTGACCGGCGCCCAGCCGCGCGAGTTGCACAAGATCATCCCGTCGTAGCTGGCGAGGTCCTGCACGCGGACCTGCTCCTCGGCTTGGTCGATGTCGGCGGCCGTGAGCTGGCGCCGCAGCAGGAGCATCGTGATGCCCGCAAGCTGCGGCGCGTCAGGCCAGATCACCCTGCCGTCCCGCCAGAACCCCACGTTGGTGATGGTGCCCTCGGAGATCCTGCCCGTCTCGTCCATCAGCAGGGCCTCGTCAAACCCCGCAGCCAGGGCGATCTCGCGGAACCGGCCCTGGCCCCAGCTGCCGACATGCTTGAGCCGGGCCAGCGGCCGCTGGAACTGCACGGCGGTCATCGAGTGCGGTCGGTGCGGCATGTCCTGCGGCTCGCGAACCGTGACGATCAGCCCGGCCCAGTAGCCGTAGACGCGGACGCTGGCGTCTGGCCGGCCGCCCAGAGCATGCCGGATCCGGGCGCGGACCTCCTGCCCGCCCAGCGTCCGCCCGTACACCTCCTGGTGCGCCGCCTCCAGCCGCGACAGGTGCAAACCCAGACCGCGCGTCCGGCCCCCGCGGACCTGCATCGCCGTGAAATGGCCCCACCCCTCATGCTCCACAAGGGACACAGCCGCTTGGTCGGCTTCGCGGCCGTTGACCTCGATCATGACGTAATCACCAGGCACCCGGCCACTGTACAGCCCCGGGTCAGCGCGCAGCTTCATCTGACATGAGCTACGAAACACCAGGTCAACGAACCGACGCTCCACCGGCCAGGGCGCAGCCTTAGGCGCTGGTAAGGCGTCGCGGGTGGCGAAGATATGGCATTTGCCCGATGCAGCAGCGGCGGGCTTACGGCGAGTCTGGTACCTGACGGCGACCGCCTGTCCCGCTGAGCCCGGGGCGTTCGTCGTACAAGCGGGACCTCGCCGGGACACGGCGGTGACGTTCCGAGGCAATCCGGGTCGGCACGGGGTGAACGAGGCGAAGGCGGACCGGCGCCGCTCACCGCCTACGAAGGATCGCCTGGGAGGCGATGATGGTCAATTCCTACTACGGCGTCTACCAGGCAGAACGCGCCAAGACGACGGCCCAGGTCCGGGCGGCCGACCGCGTGCCCGGCCGCACCGGACGCCGGATGAGGGCCGGCTCGACACCGTTGACCACGGTGCCGTGGCCGCCAGAGGACGGGGAACAAGAGGTGACGGTACCGATGCAGTGGCGCGATGCCACCGTCGGCGGGCAGGACACTGCAGGGCTGAGCCTGGTCCTACCGTGCACGGAGGATCCGGAGCTGTTCTTCGCCGAGTCCCCGCAGGACGTGGAGCAGGCGAAGGCGATGTGCCGGGGATGCCGGGCAAGGCTGGCCTGCCTGGCCGGCGCGCAGGAGCGCAGGGAGCCCTGGGGTGTCTGGGGCGGGGAGTTGCTGATGGGCGGCA
>JBAUAY010000845.1:0-8717 GCA_049676235.1 Streptosporangiaceae bacterium | reverse complement strand
GCGCGGCCGGATTCCACTGCCGCACCTGGCCGGCCGCATCGAGCACGGCGATGCCGTCCGCGCTGCCGTCGATGACCGCGCGCTCATGGGCCCGCTGCCTGACCACCTCCTCGAACGCCATCGCGTTAGTGAGGGCCACCCCGGCGTGGCCGGCCAGCAGCTCCAACAGTTCCAGCTCGACGTGGCTGAGCTTGCGCCTGCTGTACAGCGCGTACAGCGCGCCGTAGGGCTTGCCCGCTACGTGCGACAGGCTGAGCGCGATCGTGTGCAAGCCGGGCAGCGCCGACCAGATCAGGTCGTCGAAGCCGCCCGATTCACCGGTCGCCATCATGACCGTCTTGCCCGAGCGCATCAGCTCGCCGACCAGGCTGCTGGACAACGTGGCGATCCGGCCGCGTAGCCGGGAGGGCAGCCCGGCCATGCTGACCAGCCTGAGCGTGTCATCCTCGATGATCACGAAACCGCCGGCGTCGGCACTGGTCAACTCGCGCAGGCTGGCCGCGATGCGGTCGAGTACCGATTCCAGGTCGCGCTGCGCGTTCATGTCGGCGACCACATCGCCGAGACGGCGTACCACCCGGGCCCGTTCGGCCATATAGTGCCTGGCCACGTCGTCTTCGCCGGCCTGATGGCAGACGTTGACCCAGCCAGTCACTTCGCCCGCGCCGTCGATCAGCGCGCTGGTGTCGATGCGCACATCGATGATCGTGCTGTCCTTGCGGACCCGGCGGGTCGCGTAGGAGATCTGACCGCCGCCCCTGACCCGCTCCAGTACCGCATTGTGCTCGGCCTTCAGCTCCTCCGGGATGATCTGCGGCTCGAGGCCGACGACCTCAGCCGCGGCCCAGCCGAACATCCGCTCTGCCGCGGGGTTCCACAGCATCACGGTGCGGTCGGTGCTGAACGCGACGATCGCATCGGCGGCGCATTCGATCACGGCGCGAGCCGTCGCGTCCGTGCGGCTGCTGATCGTCCCCGCTTGCTCTGCGGTCACCTGGACATCGTGCCACGTTGGCACCCGTGAGTACTCACCATATGGTCGCGCGCTGATCTATAGTGCTTTTCAAATACGAGTAAGGCCGCTCATCCGGGGCATTCATGAGGGTATGGCTGTCAAGGAAGCGGTCTTCCGCTAGGACGCGGATTATGGACCAGGCAGAGTCAAGACCATCACCCGGCCAACCAGGCCCCAGCCAACCGCAACGGGATCAGCCGGAGCGGTCGGGACAGCCTGCCCCGTCGTCGTCCCAAGAACCCGAACAGGTTGCGGCGGAAGCTGGCCCTCAGGAATCCGGCCCTCAGGAAACCGGCCTTCAGGAATCCGATACTGAGGTTCCCGAGTCGGCTCCGCTCGCCGCGCTTGAGTCGTCCGCGCTCGGGCTCCAGCACCCCGTGATCGCGGGCTACGACGGTTCCGAGTCGAGCCGCAACGCGCTGGCGTACGCGGCTGGCGTATCCCAGCGGCTCGGCAGGCCGCTGCTCGTCGTGTACGTGTGCTCGTCGGGGGTTTACTGCGAGCCGCTGACCGGGCAGGTCGTGGGGGTGCCCCGGGACACCGAGGCGCTGGAACGCTGGCTGCTCGCCGAGCTTGACCAGGTGACCGGGCATGCCGAAGTGGACGTGCACGTCCGCACGAGGCGGGGCAGCCCGGCCAGGGAACTCGCCGCAGCCGCCGAGGAATTCAGCGCGGACGCGCTCGTGATCGGGGCGCCGAAGCACATCTGGCATCGGGTCGCGGGTGGGGTCTCCGGATGGCTGGCCCGCCACGCCCGCTGCCCTGTCATCGTCGTTCCGTAACGTGTACCCGCGTGCCGATTGGGCCGTGCCGATTAGGCCTGGATACACCTCATGTGTGGGCGAGGAGGGATTTGAACCCTCACGTCCTTTCGGACACACGGACCTGAACCGTGCGCGTCTGCCGTTCCGCCACCCGCCCTGGGCAACGAGTAGGTTAGCACGACCGCGAGCGCTCCCGCGCCCCGGATACCATCGGGGGCGAGGGACGTGAAGGGAGGTGGCACGTTGGGAGTTCTGCAGCGCTTCGAGCGTCGTCTTGAGGGCATGGTAGAGGGTGCCTTTGCCCGCGCCTTCCGGTCCGAGCTGCAGCCGGTCGAGGTGGCGAGCGCCGTTCAGCGTGAAATGGACGACCGGGCCGCCATCGTGGCCAAGGGGCGCACGCTGGTGCCCAATGATTTTGTCGTCGAACTGGCCGAGAGCGACCACGAGCGCCTCGACGTATACGCCGAGAGCCTGGGCGTCGAGCTGGCCAACCTCGCCCGGGATTACGCCAAGGAACAAGGCTACTCGTTCGTGGGCCCGGTGCGGATGCGGTTCGAAGGGGTGCCCGACATGACCACGGGCACGTTCCGGATCCGGTCCGGCGTCATCCGGGGCTCGACCATCGAGGGCGGCGAGATCAGGCTTCCGGCCAGTGACCTGCCGCGGACGCAGGGGCGGGGATTTCCCGGCCACCCCCGGCTGCTGGTCTCCGGACCAGGTGCTCCCGGCGACCCGGCCGGTGGTGAGCAGCACACTTACGACCTGCAGACGCCGGTGACGCTGCTCGGCCGGGGCACAGACTGCGACCTCCGGCTGGTGGATCCGGGCGTGTCCAGGCATCATGCGGAGCTAAGGGTAGAAAACGACCAGGTCGTCCTGGTCGATCTGAGTTCCACCAACGGCACCTTCGTCAATGGCCAGCCGATCAGGCGGGTCGCGCTCACCGACGGGACCCATATCTCGCTGGGCCGGACCACGCTGATTTTCCACCAGGATGGCCAAGACCGCGAGGATGGCCAGGGTACTGCTTACTCGCGCACCAGCTACTAGGGTCCAAGGGCGTAGCCGCAGATGAACGAGCTGTCTCTCACCATCATCAGGGTGGCGTTCCTGGCCGTGCTCTGGCTTTTTGTCATAGCGGCCATCGGAGTCGTCCGCACTGACCTGCTCGGCGGCCCGTCCACGACGGCCAGGCGGGGCAAGGCCCAGGCGCCGCGTCAGGGGCGCTCAGCCAGGCCGCCGCGGGCCGGACGCGGGTCGCCGCGCGTTCTGACGGTGACGGCGGGTGCGCTGAAAGGCACCAGCCTTGATCTCGCCCAGCAGCAGATCACGCTCGGGCGGGCCAATGATGCCACGCTGGTGCTCAACGACGACTACGCTTCAAGCCGACATGCCCGGATTTTCCCGCAGGACGGCCAGTGGATCGTCGAGGATCTCGGTTCGACCAATGGCACCTACCTTGACCGTCAGAAGGTGACACGGCCGATGCCAGTGCCATTGGGCGTGCCGATCCGCATCGGTAAGACCGTTCTGGAACTGCGCAGATGACACTTGTACTCCGCTATGCGGTACGTTCCGACGTCGGCCTCCTCCGTGAAGGAAACGAGGACTCGGCGTATGCGGGACCTCGTCTGCTCGCGGTGGCGGACGGGATGGGCGGCCACGCCGCGGGCGAAGTGGCCAGCTCCCTGACCATTGCCTCGATGGCGAAACTCGATTCCGAACCGCCCGGCGGCAACATGCTGGCGGAACTATCCTCGGCGGTCGCCGCGGCCAACACGCGGTTGCAGGAGATGATCATCTCCAACCCAGCGGTCGAGGGCATGGGCACCACGCTGACCGCGCTGTTCTGGTCCGATGGGCATGCGGCGGTGTGCCACATTGGCGACTCGCGCGGTTACCTGCTGCGCGATGGCGAGCTTTACCAGATCACCCACGATCACACGCTGGTGCAGTCGCTGGTCGACGAGGGCCGGATCAGCGTCGACGACGTCTCCACCCACCCGCAGCGCTCACTGCTGCTGCGGGCGCTGGACGGCAGGTCGGTCGCCGAGCCCGACCTGTCCGTGCACGACGGGCAGGCAGGCGACCGCTACCTGCTCTGCTCGGACGGGCTGTCCGGCGTGGTCAGCGACGAGACACTGCTCGAGACGCTGGCCACCAGCGGAGACCCCGAGGCCGTCACGCGCGAGCTGATCGAGCTGGCGCTGCAGGGCGGCGGCCCGGACAACATCACCTGCATCGTCGCCGATGTCGTGGACACGTCCACGTCCCGGGTACCGGCCACCGGGACCCCGATCATGGCTGGCGCCGCGGCGAGCGTCAACGACCCGAGGCTGAGCACCGACGGTACCGTCCCGGTAGGCCCGTTCGGCGTCATCGATGATCACCTGGAGAATCACTTCGGGGGTTCCTATGACGGTCGCGGGCGGCCGTCGAACACCGCTCCGCAGCCGATGGTGGCCGTCGACGAGCTGGACCCGGCCGCCATGCCGCTCGCGGTGGCGACCGAGAACGGTACCGACCCGAGAACGGCGGGAGTCCGGCGCAGCCACCGCGCCCAGCCCAAACGCGCCTCCAGATCAGGTCGGCGCCGCTGGCCGATCGTGACTACCTCGCTGGTAGTACTGGTGGCCGTCATTGTCGGCGGCGGCTACATCGCCTGGCGGTGGAGCCAGGACCAGTACTACGTCGGGGCTGACAGCAAGGGCGAGGTAATCATCTACCGCGGCGTCAACCAGCGGATCGCCGGGATCAGCCTGTCCAAGCCCTACCAGCCCACCGGGATTGAGCTCGCCCAGGTACCGGCGCCCTACCAGCAAGCGGTGAAGACCACCGACGCGGCCAGCAGCCTGGGCAACGCCCAGGCGATCGTCGCGAACGTCCGCACCCAGGTCACGGCGTGCCAGCAGCAGTACACCCAGCTGAAGGACTGGGTGACCCAGGAGAACGCCTACCAGGCCGCACTGGCGCAGGCCAAGCAGGCCAAGCAGGCCAAGAAACCCGCGCCCAAAGTCCCCCCCAACCCGGGCCCGCAGCCGTCCAAGCCCGACGGGATGTGCCCGCCTTCCACGGCGTTCGGCATCGCGGCTAGTGCCCTGGCCCCGGCCGCCACAGGGCGCTCGTGAGTAGCATTACCGCCCCGTCGCCAGCGGTTGACCCGGCGGGTCCGCTGGTCCCGGTGACCCGCGGCAGGCGGCGCACCGAGCTGATCATGCTCGTTTTCGCCTTCGCGCTTGTCGCGTTCGCCTTCGCGAACGTCGGTTTCAGCCTCAAGGGCAAGCTGCCCTCGGGGACGGCGGAATACCTGGTCGCCTTCATCGTCATCGTCGGAGTCGCCCACCTGGCCATGCGGAGATTCGCCCCGTGGGCGGACCCGCTGCTGCTGCCGCTCGCGGCCTTGCTGAATGGCCTCGGCATCGTGATGATGTACCGGCTCGCGGCGCAGGTGAATCCGGCCACCGGGAATCCCGTGCTCAGCGCGTCGGCGACCGACATCCAGATCCTCTTCTCGGCCATCGGCGTCGGCTGCTTCGTCGCGGTGCTCGCCCTGATCCGCGAACCGCGGGTGCTGCAGCGCTACACCTACACGCTTGGCGTCATCGGGATCTTGCTGCTGGCGCTGCCCGCGCTGCTGCCCGCGTCGATCAGCGAGGTCGCCGGCACCGGCGCCAAGATCCAGATCCGGTTCGGCTCACTGATCAGCTTCCAGCCGGAGGAGTTCGCCAAGCTGGCGCTGGCGGTCTCGTTCGCCGGCTACCTGGTGGCCAAGCGGGACGTCCTGGCGCTGACCGGTCGGCGGGTGCTCGGCATCGACCTGCCCCGGGCCCGGGATCTCGGCCCCATCCTGCTGGCCTGGGCGGCCAGCCTGCTGCTGCTCGTTTTCGAGAGCGACGTCGGCACCAGCGCGGTGTTCATGGGCTTGTTCGTGGCGATGCTGTACATCGCCACCTCGCGGACCTCCTGGCTGCTGCTCGGCTTCCTCATGTTCGTGGCGGGCGCGTACGCGGCGAGCAAGCTGTTCACCCATGTCGGCGAGCGCTTCGACATCTGGCTGCATCCTTTCGTGGGGCCGAACCCCACCCACAATTCCTACCAGCTGGTGCAGGGCCTGTACGGGATGGCGAGCGGCGGCCTGCTCGGCAAGGGCCTGGGCGGCGGCCAGCCGTACATCACCCCGCTGGTGCAGAGCGACCTAGTGATCAGCGCGTTCGGCGAGGAGCTCGGGCTGGCCGGTGTGATGGCCATCTTGCTGATCTACGGGCTGATCGTGCAGCGCGGGCTGCGGACCGCGATGCTGGTCAAGGACCCGTTTTCCAAGCTCCTGGCCGGCGGCCTTTCCTTCATGCTCGCCCTGCAGGTGTTCGTCATCGTCGGCGGCGTCACCCGGCTCATCCCGCTGACCGGCATCACCACGCCGTTCCTGTCCCAGGGCGGGTCCTCGCTGGTAGCGAGCTGGATGCTGATCGCCCTGCTGGCCCGGTTGAGCGACACCGCCCGGCGCCCGCCACCGCGGCCGATACAAGAAGAGGGCCTGACGCAGGTGGTGACGCTGAAGTGAACCGGGCGTTGCGCCGCATATCGATCGCCGTCCTCGTGATGTTCCTGCTGCTGCTGATCAACGTCAACTACCTGCAGGGCTTCGCGCCCGCCAGCCTGGCGAGCAAGCCGGGCAACTCCCGCGCGTTCTACGCCGCGCAGAATCAGTACGAGCGCGGCAGCATCGTCACCTCCGACGGCGTGACCATCGCGGCCTCCAAGCCGAGCAGCGGCTCCATCAAGTACCAGCGGTACTACCCCTCGGGTCCCCAGTACGCCCCGGTGACCGGCTACGACACGCTATACAGCCAGACCGGCGTGGAGGCGGCGGAGAACTCGTTGCTGTCCGGCAACGACTCCTCGCTCGACGTCAGGAAGGTGATCGACCTGATCACCGGCAAGACCACCAAGGGCGCCACGGTCGAGGTCACCGTCAACTCTAAGGCGCAGGACGCGGCCTACAGCGCGCTCGCAACACTAGGCAAGCCGGGCGGTGTGGTGGCGCTCGACCCGAAGACCGGGAAGATCCTCGCCATGGCTTCCTATCCCAGCTTCAACCCGGCCCTGCTGGCCGTGCACGACGGCACGCAGCTCAACAACAACGACAACGCGCTGCTCAGGGCCCCGGGCAACCCGTTGGTCAACCGGGCTCTCCAGCTCACCCTCCCGCCCGGCTCGACCTTCAAAATCGTCACGAGTGCCGCGCTACTTACTCAGAGTCCCAGCACCACCATCAACACCAACGTCGATTCGCCGACCCAGCTCACGCTGCCGCAGACCACCCACGTGCTCACCAACAACAACGGCGAGGTCTGCGGGGACGGGAGCGGCCAGGCGCCGCTGATCACCGCGTTCGCCCAGTCGTGTGACACGACCTTCGGCAAGATCGGGATGGACCTCGGCGGGTCGGCGCTCAACGCCATGGCCGAGAAGTTCGGCATGAACGACGCGAACCTCTACGTCCCGCTGCCCGTGGCGAAGAGCCAATACATCATCCCGCCGAGCCTGGCGCTGACCGCCTTCTCGGCGATCGGCCAGTACAGCGACACGGTCACGCCTATGCAGGAGGCCATGTTCGCCGCGGCGATCGCCAACGGCGGCACGCTGATGAAGCCCTACCTGGTGCAGCAGGTCACCGCCAGCGACCTGAGCACGGTGCAGACGACGTCTCAGTCCGTCCTGAGCCAGTCGGTCACCCCATCCGTTGCCAATGACGTGGGCCAGATGATGCGGGCCGTGGTGCAGGACCCCGACGGCACGGCGGCCAGCTTCAGCGCCGCCAACGAGGGTGGCCTGGTGATCGCGGGCAAGACCGGCACCGCGCAGAATGGCGTGAACAACTCCGGGCTCAACGATGCGGTCTTCACTTGCTTTGCTCCGTACGCCAACCCGAGTATCGCCGTCGGCGTCATAATTCAAGGCGGCGGTTACGGTGCCTCAGCGGCCGCACCCATCGCTGTGCAGGTCATCAAGGCGTATCTGGCAACCCTGAGGAACCCGTGAGCGACTATCTGCTGGCCGGCCGCTACCGGCTGACCGACCGCATCGCGGCTGGCGGCATGGGCGAGGTTTGGCGCGGCGAGGATGGCTTGCTCAACCGCGCCGTCGCGGTCAAGCTGCTGCCTACCGGACGGGCCGGCGACGAGGCGTTCCTGGCCAGATTCCGCGCCGAGGCACGGTACGCGGCCAGCTTGTCTCATCCCGGCATCGCGCGGGTCTACGACTACGGTGAGTCCTCCGAGTTCGGCGGCGCGTACCTGGTCATGGAGTTGGTCAACGGTGAGCCGCTGTCTGCGATCCTGGCCCGGGCGGGCCGCCTTTCCCCGGATGCCACGCTGGACATCATCAGCCAGTCGGCGCGCGCCCTGGACGCCGCACATCAGGCCGGCATCGTGCACCGCGACATCAAGCCAGGCAACCTGCTGGTCGCCGCGGGTGGCACCACAAAGATCACCGACTTCGGCATCGCGACGGCGATGGCCGCGGCACAGGCGTCGCACCTGACCGAGACCGGCATGGTGATGGGTACGGCGATGTACGTATCGCCCGAGCAGGCCACCGGAACCCCGGTGACCGATGCCTCCGACACCTACTCCCTCGGCGTGGTCGCCTACGAGTGCCTCGCCGGGCATCCGCCGTTCACGGCCAGCGCGCCGCTGGCGATCGCGTTCGCGCACAAGCACGAGCCGGTGCCCGCGCTGCCGCCGGACGTGCCGCAGCCGGTCAGCGATCTGGTCTACCACATGCTGGCCAAGACGCCGGAGGAGCGGCCGGCCAGCGTCCGGGTGGTCGCCGATCGCGCCGACGTGCTGCGCGACGCGCTGACCCTGGGCCAGTCTTCGCGGTCCGCCGGATACCTGGGCGCGACCCGGGCGGACCTGCCCTCCGCGGCGACGGAT
>JBAUAY010000844.1:0-4405 GCA_049676235.1 Streptosporangiaceae bacterium | reverse complement strand
GCGCCGGGCAGGGACGCCGCATCGGCCGGGTGCCGCTGCGCTGGCTCGCCGCCGCGGCCGCCGCGCTGATCGTGCTCGGCCCGCTGCTCGAGGCCGCGCACCGCGAGCAGGAGCAGATCAACTGGGTGCCCCGGCCTGACCTCAGGACGGTCGAGCAGCTCGTGTTTGACTTCGCGGGTTCCAGGGCCCTGGTGCTCCCGTTCGCCCTGCTCGTGCTGGCCGGTATCGCGGCCGCCTACCTCGCGGATAACTGGCGCCCGCTCAACCCTGCGGCGGTAGCACTGCCGTGGCTGGCCGTGCCGCCCTTCCTGCTGATCGCGGGGTCCTACATCAAGCCGGTCTACGTGGAGCGGTACGTCGAGTTCTGCCTGCCCGCGCTGGCCGTCCTGGCCGGCGCCGGCCTCGTCGGGCTGGTCAGGCTCGCGGCGGGCCGACGGCTCGGCCGGATGGGCCCGGCCTGGCTGCCGCCTGCGGTCGCCGCGCTGGTCATAGCCGGGCTCGCCGTCATGCTCATCGGGCCGCAGGGCGCGATCAGGCAGACCGCCGCCCGGCCGGACGACCTGCGGCTGGCCTCGGCCATCGTGGCGGCCAACGAACAGCCGGGCGACGTGGTGTTCTATATCCCGATCGAGATGCACGTCCTCGGCACCGGGTACCCGGCGCCGTTCCTGCGGCTCCGCGACATCGCGCTGGCTAAGTCGCCGATCGCCTCGGCCACCCTGACCGGCACCCAGATCACCAGTCCGGCGCTGCTGAAGAGCCGATTCACCGACGTCAGGCGCGTGTGGGTGGTCACCGGCGGAAGCAACTACAAGTTCCCCACGCCGTCCACGCCGGTGGACAAAGAGAAGATGGCGCTGCTGGCCGGCCTGCACATCCTGCACCGCTGGCAAGCCGGCGAGGTCATGCTCACCCTTTACGGCCCCTGACGCCGGCCTTAGCCCCTGCGGGGACGTGATGGCAGCCACGGACGCGAGGCCAGCCCCCGGGCCAGCGGCCTCGAGTTCAGGCGCCGGCCGATTCCGGCTGCGCGACACCGAATCCGCTGGCTATCAGCTGCTCCCGGATCTTCCTGCGGCCCCGGTGCAGCCGGGACATCACGGTGCCGACCGGCGTCCCCATGATCTCGGCGATCTCGCGGTAGGGATAGCCTTCGATGTCCGCCAGGTACACCGCCGTGCGGAACTCGCGAGGCAGTTCGCGCAGCGCCCGCAGCAGGTCGGAGTCGGTGGTCCGGTCCAGCGCCTCGGTCTCGGCCGAGGGCACCGGCGGCGTGAGCCGGTCGGCCGACATCTGCCATTCCTGCAGGTCGCCGCCGAGTGCTTGCTGCGGCTCGCGCCGCCGCTTGCGGTACACGTTGATGAACGTGGTGGTCAGGATCCGGTTCAGCCAGGCTCGCAGGTTGGTGCCCGGAGTGAACTGCTGGAACGCCGCGTAGGCCTTGACCGACGTCTCCTGGACGAGGTCTTCCGCGTCGGTCGGGTTCCTCGTCATCCGGAGCGCAGCCGGGTACAGCTGACCAAGCTGCGGAATCACGTCGCGCTCGAAACGCTCGCGGTCTTCGCTAGAGTGTTCGGCTCGGCTCATGTTCACCCCGGTGGTTTGTCATCTCAGTTTATATAGACGCACAACAGGCCTTGAAACGTCCCCCCTGTTGCGAAAATCACGTTGCTGCCGGGCGGCGCCGTTGCTGGCTCGCCGTCAGCGACAAGACCACAATGCCGAAGTCGACTGAAGGCCCGCTGAAAACCGGCTGAAGGGACCGCCAGAAGCGGGCGCCAGAAGCGGGCGCCAGAAGCGGGCGCCGGAAGCGGCCGCCAGACGGCCCGGACCAGGAAACCCGCTCGGCCCTCAGATCCAGCCGCGGCCTATTCGGTACCACATGTGGCTGTACCAGTCGTGATAGGGGATGACCTGGCCGGCCACGATGGCATAGAAGTACCAGAACATCAGCAGCACGCACAGCACGTAGGCGCCGACGATCAGGGCGCCGGTCGAGCGGCGCAGCGCGCTGGCCGTGACCGGCCCGAGGATCAGCCCCAGGCACAGCACAATGGACAAGATGAGGAAGGGCTCGAATTCCAGCGCGTAATAGTAGAACTTGGTCCGGGACACCAGCGGGAACCAGGACAGCCAGCCGGCGATGACGCCGCATAGGACCGCGCCGGCCCGCCAGTCCCGGTGCAGCAGCCACCAGCCCAGGCAAAACAGCAACGCCAGCATCGAGCCCCACCAGATCGCCGGGGTCCCGATCGCCAGCACCTCCTGGGACCACTCCGCGCCGCTGTAGTTCTTCGGGCAGTAGTGGGAGGGGCCGGCCACCGGCCCGGTGTAGCACTCGTAGAAGAAGGCGACCGGCCGGGTGACCAGCAGCCAGTCCCACGGCTGCGACTGGTACGGGTGCGAGGCGTGCAGGCCCACGCCGAACTGGATCGCCTGCAAGTGGTACTCGAACAGCGAGTACAGGTCCGAGATCACCGGGATGTTGACACCGTGCTGCTGGGCGTAGTTCCGGTCGTAGCCGGTGCTGGTCGCGAACCAGCCGCTCCAGGTGGCGAGGTAGACCGCCAGCGGGATCGCCAGGAACGTGACCAGCAGCCAGCGGGTCTCCCGGACCGCGCCGCGGACGAAGGAGGTCAGCCCGGCCGTCCGGCGGGCGCCGATGTCCCAGGCGGTGCCCAGCGCGGCGAACCCCAGGATGTACCAGACCGCATCCCACTTGGTCGCCACCGCCAGGCCCAGGAAGATCCCGGCCGCCACCCGCCACCGGCGGATGCCGAGCCGGGGCCCGGCCTGGCCTCCCTCCCGGCGGGCGACCCGTTCGGCGAGCATGGCACGGGAGATGTCCCGGTCGATGAGCACGCAGCCGAACGAGGCGAGCACGAAGAACATCAAGAAGATGTCCAGGATCCCGGTCCGCGACAGCACGAACTCCAGGCCGTCCAGCGACATCAGCAGCCCGGCCACGCAGCCCAGCAGGGTGGACCGGGTCATCCGCCGGGCGATCCGGCACATCAGCAAGATGGCCAGCGACCCGAACACCGCGCTGGCGAATCGCCAGCCGAACGAGTTCAGCCCGAACAACCACTCACCCGCCGCGATGAGCAGCTTGCCCGCCTCCGGCTGCACCACGTACTCCCCGCACGCCGACGTGCCGTTACACGGCGCGAAGATGTTCGTGTGCCCGGCCTGGATGATGGCGTTGGCGTTGCTGACCAGGTTCAGCTCCACCCCGTGGTTCAGGATGCTCCAGGCGTCCTTGGCGTAGTAGGTCTCGTCGAAGATCAGCGCCCGCGGCACCCGCAGCCGGTCGAACCGCAAGAACGTACCGAACGCCGTGACCAGCAGCGGACCGAGCCACCCCCACAGCCGGTCATCTGGCATCGGCGAAGCCAGCCGCGCCTGCAGCGCCGCGAGCCGACCGGCTTCCTCGGCGGGAGGCGTGGCGGGCATGTCAGCCTCAGTTGCCATCATCGGGCACATGTTACTGGCGACGGTAAAGTCCGGCTAGCCGGATGATGATGTGCGAGATCCAATGCGGAGGACGGGGCGCGATACGGACATGTCGGGATCGGTGGCAGGCCCGGTGCCGGGTGAGGAGCACGAGGGCGGCGGCGTGCTGACGCTGGCCGCGGTCCCGATCGGCCGGGCCGAGGACGCGTCCTGGCGGCTGGCGGCCGAACTCGCCGAGGCTACCCTGATCGCGGCCGAGGACACCCGCCGCGTGCGCTGGCTGGCGTCGAGCCTGAACATCGAGCTCAAGGCCCGCGTCGTCTCCTACTACGACGCCGTCGAGGCGCGCCGCACGGCCGACCTGCTCGGCGAGCTGAAGGCGGGCCGGGACATCCTGCTCGTCACCGACGCGGGCACCCCGGGGATAAGCGATCCCGGCTACCGGCTCGTCGCGGCCGCGGCCGCGGCCGGCCTGCGGGTGACCGCCCTGCCGGGCCCGTCGGCGGTGACAACCGCGCTGGCCGTCTCCGGGCTGCCTACCGACAGGTTCAGCTTCGAGGGTTTTCCGCCTCGCGGCCAGGGCGAGCGGGCCAGGCGCTTCGCCGAGCTGGCCGGCGACCGCCGCACCCAGGTCTACTTCGAGTCCGGCCGCAGGCTGGCGACGACGCTGACCGAGCTGGCCGCCTCCCACGGCGAGGACCGTCCGGCCGTCGTATGCCGCGAGCTCACCAAGACCCACGAGGAGATCAAGCGCGGCACGCTGGCCGAACTGGCCGCGTGGGCCGCCCTGGTCAGCGGGGCGGATCCCCGGGAGCCCAGGAGGAAGAAGGGCGGCGCAGCGTCAGGCGCCGTCCGCGGCGAGATTACGCTGGTCGTCGCCGGCGTCGCCCGCAGAAGCCGGAGCCGGGTCCGCGACCGCAGCGACGTCGGCGACCTCGGCGTTCCGCTGCTC
>JBAUAY010000843.1:0-5901 GCA_049676235.1 Streptosporangiaceae bacterium | reverse complement strand
GTCGCGGACGATCACCGCGATCGCGTCAGGTTCGATGATCAGGTCGGCGGCCAGCCGCCGTGCCTCGTCGGCGGCGGCCTCGGCGGTCGCCTCGTCGGGGTATCCGATCGCGATCAGGTCAGCCATGATTCGTCTCCTCAATGGGAACCAGGCCCGGCATCGGCCGGGCCCGTAGATAAGTTGAGCAGTCCGGTGGCCGCCGCGCCCCACCCCCGGCGGGTGAACCATCCGCCCCGAAAGGACCTTGTCAAGCTGAATGAGAAGTCAAATAATGACACGTATCACCGGCCGCGGAATTCCCGTAGACTTGCCTGCTCTATTCGCATCAAGGTTGGTCCTGATGGATGCTGGTGTGCTTCTTGAGACGAAGCTTCATCCTCCTCGCGTCCGTGAGGAGTGGGTGAGGCGGACGGAACTCGTCCAGTACCTGGCGGCGAGCACGGCCAAACTCGTCCTGGTGGACGCTCCAGCCGGGTTCGGCAAGAGCACGCTAGTGACTCAGTGGCGCGCCCTTCCCGGCCAGAGCAGGAAATTCGCCTGGGTGTCAGTCGACGCGGGTGACAACGACGCCGCGCGGCTGTGGTGGTACATCGGGTGTGCGCTGCAGCGGGCTTGCCCGGAGCTCCACGTCGGAGACTTGCTGAGGCAACTGCGGAGGCAAGGGCCAGACCTGCGGGGATCGCTGCTGCCTGCCCTGGTCAACGAGCTAGCCGAGCTCGCTTCGCCGGTGACCCTGGTGCTCGATGACTATCACATGATCAGCAATCGCGACTGCCACGACCAGCTGGAGTTCTTCCTGCTGCACCTTCCGCCGATGACTCAGATCGTGCTGATCACCCGGGTGGATCCGCCGCTGCCGCTCGGGCGGCTGCGGGCGGTCGGCGATCTACTCGAGGTCCGGGTTCCCGAGCTGCGCTTCGTGGCGGCGGAGGCGGCCGCGCTTGTCCGCGCGGTGTCCGCCGTGCAACTCGACGAAACCGATCTGGCCGACCTGATCCAGCGGACGGAGGGGTGGCCGGCCGGCATATACCTCGCTGCGCTCTCCCTTCGCGGTCACCCCAGCCCGAGCTCCTTCATACGGCAGTTCAGCGGTGATAACCGCTTCGTGGAGGATTTCCTGGCCCAGGAGGTGCTCAGCCGCCAGCCCCGCGAGATCCGGGATTTCCTGTGCCGGGCCGCCATCCTCGACCGGTTCACGCCATCGCTGTGTGACGCGGTGGTTGGCTCAGCCAACGCGACGGAGATAATCGACATCCTCGAACGCGAGAACCTGTTTCTGGTCGCCCTGGACGACGACCGGCAATGGTTTCGTTACCACCAGTTGTTCGGCCAGATGCTCCTGAGTCGGCTGGTCCAGACCGAGCCCGACCTCGTGCCCGTCTTGCACCGGCGCGCCAGTGAATGGCATCAGCGGTGGGGATCGATGGAAGAGGCGATCGTTCATGCTCTGGCCGGGGGTGACATCGCCGGAGCCATCGATGTCGTCGCGCGAAACTGGCTCAGCTGCGTAGACAGCGGCCGGTTGCGCACGCTTCGGGCCTGGCTGGACTCGATCGGCGATGACCGCATCCGCGCTAGCCCGGTGGCGGCGCACTGCGCAGCATGGTGCGCCGCGCTTTTCGGAGAGCAGGATTCCGTCCGGCGCTGGCTAGCGGTCGTCGAGGCGGCGGAGCCGGCCGGGCCGCTACCCGACGGAATGCCATCGCTGGAGTTCTCAGCCGCGCTCTTGCGGGGGGTCTTCGGGTTCGACGGCATCCGCGCGATGCGGGAATCCGCCGCGACGGCGGCCGAGTTGGACACTGACCCGGCGTCGCCTTGGTACGCGCTGGCCAGGACCGCGCTCGGCGCGGCGCTGTGCTTGTCCGGAGAATACGATGCGGCTTTTGCCCAATTGAGCGACGCGCTACGAGGCGATGCTTCGATCATCGTGGTGCGCCTGCTGGCCTGTTCCGTCGCGGCGCTGGTCGCGGTCGAGCGGGGCCGGGTCGATCAGGCGCAGGAGTTCGTGACCGCGGCCTGCGAGATCGCAGGCGAGGACGATCTGGGCGATGCTCCGCGTAGCGCCATCGCATACACGGCCGCTGGCGCGGTCGCCGCGACGCAAGGGCATCTTAAGGAGGCGCGCGACTACTTCGAGCATGCTCTGAGCGCTGGGCGGCGCTGTTCCGGGATCAGCCCGTGGGTCGCGATGGACACCATGCTCAGGCTCGCGCCGGTGCTGTATGACCTGGGAGACCAGGCCGGAGCGGTCGGCCTGCTCGGCGAGGCCAGGGCCGTGCTGGCATCGCGGCCGGACGGCGCGAAGGCGCAGCTGATCCGGGCCGAACAGCTTGCGAAGCGGTTGGCCAGCCGCCAGCGCCCGCAGCTGCTCGCGGAGCCGCTGACCGATCGCGAGGAAGAGGTGCTGCGGCTCTTGCAGGGCACGCAGTCCCTCCGCGAGATCGGGCAGGAGCTGTTCCTGTCGCCGAACACGATCAAGACCCATGCCCGTGCGATTTACCGGAAGCTCGGGGTCTCCACTCGGCAGGAGGCCGTTGAGCGAGGTCGTGAGATGAGTATTCTCTGACGCGGTTCCCTGCCGCCGCTCTCAAAGGAGCTCGAGCTGCCGGGCGCGGCGGACCGCTTCCCCTCGGTGAGTCGCCGCCAGTTTCCGGTAGATGCTCTTCAGGTGGGTTTTCACCGTGTTCACCGAGATGTACAACTCACTAGCTACCTCGGCGGTGCTGAGCATCCCGGACAGGAGGGCGAGCACTTCACGCTCGCGCCCGCTGAGCTGCTCGACGATCACTGGTGCCGCTTGTTCGGTAGCGGGCGGCTCAGCCCGGCTCTGGCCGGGGCCGACCAGGCCTGGCTCAAGCAGGTGCCGGTAGGTGTCGGCAAGTTGCGGGTCGCTCCGTAGTGCCGGACGGATCCAGGCCGCCTGCATGGCGAATGGCAGCCGGAGCTGTTCCGATTCACCGAGCTGCAGCGCCCGCTGCAGAGATCGTCGCCCGCGAGCCTGGTCGCCGCGGCTGTAGCCGAGCCGCGCGTCTGCCAGCCAGCGATCCAGCCGGCTAGGATCCTGCACCTCGTCAGCGTCGTCTGGTCCGTTGTCCAGCGCTTGGCCAGCGGCCTGATGGTCGCCGGCATCCAGCCACCCGTGCGCCAGCGCGACGCTCGCATCGAGCGAGGCTCCCGGGTCGGCCCGCTCGGCTACGCCAACGGCGGACGAGACGTCCCCGGCTCCGGCGTAAGCCCGCGATTCGAGCAAGGTGAGCCTGTGCTCGAGCCAGCCGGGAGGCGACCAGCCGTGCCGTGCGCGGGCGATCATCTCCGACGCCTTCTTGGCGCGGCCTTCGGCCAGGCGGTAGCGCGCCACTACCAGGCAGGCCGCAGCGGCGACCAGCTTTTCCGGCTGGACTCGCAGGACGGCATCTGCTCGCTTCAGCCGATCGCGCGCGGCGTGCCGCTCGTTGCGCTCTAGATGAACCAACGCGAGTGCCACCTCGGCTGGACCGCAAGCAAACCCGGCGGGCCCGCTGTCGTTCTCTCCCGCTGGACCTATTGCCTCGGCCGCTAGCTCGGCGGCACGGTTCAGCCGTCCGCGCAGGGCCTCCAGGAGGGCCAGGTATCCATAGCAGTCGGCGCGTTCGGACATGCTCCCGGACAGGGCGGCAGCGGCTGCCCCCGCGTCGAGGCTCAACGCCGCCTCGTCGAAGTGTCCTGACCAGAATTGCACCACGCCGCGAGATGACAGTACCGTCGCGTCGATCTCGGGATGACGGGTCAGGGTGTCTCCGGGCAGCTTCTCGACCAGCTTTTCCATCCCGGCGATTGATGCTGCCGCGGCGCCGAGGTCGCCGGCCCGCCGGGCCACCGCCAGGCGGAGCGCCGCGGCGGCCAGCCTGGACGGGGTTTCGGTGTCGGCTCCCAGACGCTCGATGATTCCTTCCGCGACGTCGAGTGCGGCGCTGGCGCCCTCGGTCTGGATATCAGCCAGTGCGAGGGCGGCCACGATGAGCGCGGGCTGTGGTCCGGTCCACGTCGGGGTGGGCGGCATCCGCCGGAAGCAGTTGGCGAGGGGGCTGTGGCCATGTGACTCGACGAGCTGGCCGATCGCGAGCTCATCGAGAACCAGCTCGGCGGCGAACGGCCAGTCGCCGGCGGCTATGGCCTGCCGGACGGCGTCCAGCAGTAGCCCGTTCACCTGGTACCACCGCGCCGCGCGCCGGTGCAGGTCTGGCACCTGACCCGGGCATTCGAGCCTGAGCTTCAGGCGCAGGACTTCCGCGAACAGCGAGTGGTAGCGGTACCAGCCGTTCCCGAGCGGCTGGACGAAGGCGTTGGTCCGGGCCAGCGTGGTGAGGGCAGTCGCGGCCTGTTCATCGCCGGTGAGCTCACTGGCGATGCCGGAGCTGACCCGGTCCAGGATGCTGGTTTTCAGCAGCAGATCCCGGATCTCGGCGGGCTGGTTGTTGAGCGCCTCCGCCACGAGGTAACCGGCGATGGCGCTGTTCTCGGCGGCGAGTTCCTTGATGAATTGCCCGGGGTCGGGGTGCTCGTCAAGCGAGATCGCAGCCAGCCGCAGTCCCGCGGCCCAGCCCTCGTCCAGCTTCGTCAGGAGTTCGAGTGTCCTGGGCGGCAGCGTGATGCCATGCTGCGCCATCAGCAAGCCGGCTTCGGGAACGCTGAAGGCGAGCTCGCTGGCGCGGATCTCGGTCAGTTCCCCGGCGAGCCGGTAGCGGTGCAGCGGCAGCATCGGGTCGGTCCGCGAGCAGATTACGAGCCGCAGCCCGGATCGTGCGTTCCGCAGCAGGTACTGCAGGCCGTCTATCAGCCCGGGGCCTGTCAGCAGGTGAAGATCATCCAGGACCAGCACCACCGGCGGGTCCTGCGCGGCCAGCTCTGACGCCAGCCGGAGCAGGAATACGTGATCGGCGGCAGCCGTCCGGGCCGGTCCCGCGGATATCCGCCCAAGCCCGACTCCGGCGTTCCGCATTGCCTCCACGATGGTGGACCAGAAGACCTTCGGCCTGCTGTCGTAATGGTCGAGCGTGACCCACGCCACGGGGCCAGGCCTGGCGGCCGCCCACGAAGCGACGGCCATCGTCTTGCCAGCGCCCGGCGGCCCGGTGATCACCGTGAGCGGACCGGCTGTGCCTTCGTCGATGCGCTTTTCTATGCGGGGCCGCGAGACCATCCAGCCGGGCACGCTGGGCACCACGATCTTCGCCTGCAGGACACGGTCGGCACCGCCCGGGTGGTGCCGGGGACGGGCCTGCGAGGGTACCGCTGGGGTCTTCACTGCCATTACCTTCCGCCTAGCGGCCTGTCGGTGCCCAACTGCGCGTACCGAGAGCCAAACCTGTCCCCTTCGGATCGGTCATCCGCAGTTTTTCGCCTGTCATAATGTCTCACCCGGGACAGGGTGATTTGTAATCACCCTGCCCCGCTCCTCACCCAGGTGAGAATTCACCCGGTCCGGGTGGCCCGCCGGGAGCTGAGCCACGGCATCGTGTGATCCAGTGATTGGCCTGTTCCGACCAGTTGGGGGGCCAGGCGTGGCAACACCTCATTATGAGATCCGCGTTTCCGGGGTTCTCCCGCCCGAGGCGCTGCTCGATTTTGAGTACCTCACCGCCTCCGTGGAGCCGGTCGAGACCGTGCTGTACGGCGAGCTCGCCGATCTTGCGGCGCTGCAAGGGCTGCTGGCCAGGCTCGAGACCTTCGGCGTGAACGTTCTTGAGGTGCGCCGCCTGCACCAGCATCCCCCGCCCAGCGACGGCCACAGTCCGGGCGATTGACGGCGGGCTCGGCCCTCGTCGATGCGGCTTGACAGCCACAACATGGTCGTCGCGCTGAGGCCGCGGGGCATCACCCAGCCAAGGTGAAGCCGCTGGCCACTGGGAAGCGGTCGAGGGG
>JBAUAY010000842.1:0-7503 GCA_049676235.1 Streptosporangiaceae bacterium | reverse complement strand
GCCGGGTGGTGTCGGTGACGAGCCGCTCCCTGTCCTCCGGCTTGGACAGGTCGGCGCGGACCGGCACCGCGGTGCCGCCGGCCGCGCGGATCTGCTCCACGGTCTCGGCGATGGTACCGGGGAGCGGCGACGTGCCTGTTTCCGTGGTCCGGGCGGCCACCGCCACCGCGGCACCCTCGCCGGCGAACCGGCGGGCGATCTCCGCGCCGATGCCGCGGCTGGCGCCGGTCACGATGGCGACCTTGCCATCCAGGATGCCCATGTCCATCACTCCCCTCGGGGCTGGCCGGCCGGCCCGGGCAGCACCGTACCCAGTTGACACGTCCAGCGCCTGGCCTGACAATCATTTCTAGAACGATATTCTAGCAATTGACGGGCCCGGCGGCGTCGGAGGTTGTCATGGGGCTTGACCACAGCCTGGTGGGAGTACCGAGCGAGCCGCAGGTGCGGTCCTGGGACAGCAAGGACGCCCTGCTCTACGCGGTCGGGGTCGGGGCCGGCCTGGGCGACCCGCTGCAGGAACTGGAATTCACCACGGAGAACTGCCAGGACATCGAGCAGAAGGTGCTGCCGACCTTCGCGGTGCTGATCGCCCAGGCCCGGCCGAGCCGCAGCCTCGGGGACTTCGACCGGGCCATGCTCGTGCACGCCGAGCAGGCCTTCGAACTGCACCGTCCGCTGCCCGTCGCGGGGACCGTCCGCACGACCTCGACCGTGACCGGTATCTACGACAAGGGGTCCGGGGCGCTGGTGGTCACCGAGAACGTGGCCGTGGACGCCGCCACCTCCGAGCCGCTGGTGACGTCGCGGACCAGCGCTTTCATCCGCGGTGAGGGCGGCTTCGGCGGCGAGCGCGGCACCGACCCGCCGTGGGAGCGGCCGGACCGGGCTCCTGACTACCAGGTCGTCCAGGAAACCAGGCCGGAGCAGGCGCTGATCTACCGGCTGTCCGGGGACCGCAACCCATTGCATGTCGACCCGAAGTTCGCCGCCCGCGGCGGCTTCAGCCAGCCGATCCTGCACGGCCTGTGCACTTACGGCGTCACCGGCCGCACCTTGCTGCACGTGCTCTGCGACTCCGACCCGGCCAGGTTCGGATCCATGTCCGGCCGGTTCAGCCGCCCGGTGCTCCCCGGCGAGCCGCTGACGGTGTCGGTCTGGCGGCGGGACGGCAGCGACACCGCGCTGTTCCAGACCACGAAGCAGGACGGCACCGTGGTGATCGACCGGGGGCGGCTGCAGGTACGCGGATAGCCAGCGCCCTGACCGGGACCGGGCCAGGGCCGACGGTAACTTCGAGGGCGGATCAGTCCGGAGCTCGCGGAGAATGCGGGCGAGGTGGGCGCGGTCGGCCGGGCTCAGCCGGCCGAAGACCCGTCCGGCCTCGGTTCCCCGGATCGCGTCGAGGACGCTAGCGCCGTGTTCGGTCACCTCGACCAGCGTGGCCCGCCGGTCGTCAGGGTCGGGCCGCCGCTGGACCAGGTCCCGGGATTCGAGGGCATCGACGACCTCGGTGGTCGAGCGCGGCGCGATGTGCAGGCGATCCGACAGCTCCGACAGGCGCATCGTCCCCCGGCGCGTAAGCACGCGCAGCGCCCGCAGGTGAGAGGGCGTGATGTCCCAGGGCACCAGGGTCTTCTGGGAGGTTTCGCGCAGCTGGCGCGCGACGGACCAGAACGCTTCGGACAAGGACTCATCGCCGGCTGAGTCGCGCTCGCTGGCCGCGTCGCGGTCCTGGGTCACGGGAATAGGGTACCACCATCTAGTGTTGTAGCCTCATATTGAGGTAACCTCAACAATATCCTACAGGCGCCCGCGCGTCCGAGCGCGGGCCCACCGACAGAATCGAGAAAACCTTGGCGTCACCACCCACGAATCGAGATACCACTCATCCGGGCCGCACTCGCGGCTCCAGGACCGTGTCCGCCGCCGAGAAGGCACAGGCCCGCGAGGTGTCGCTGCGCCGTATCGGCCAGCTCTTCATCCCCTACCGCTGGCCGCTGGCCATCGTCACCGCCATCATCGTCGCCTCGTCCATCGTCAGCCTGGCCTCGCCGTTCCTGCTCCGCGCGGTCATCGACACGGCCTTGCCGGACAAGAACGTGCGATTGCTGGCGTGGCTGGTCATCGGCATGGTGGCAGTGGCCGCCCTTACCTCGGCGCTGGGCGTGATCCAGACCTGGATCAGCACCAAAGTCGGCCAGCACGTCATGCACGAACTGCGCACCAGCGTCTTCAGCCACCTGCAGCGGCAGTCGATCGCCTTCTTCACCCGGACCCGCACCGGCGAGGTTCAGTCCCGTATCCAAAACGACATCGGCGGCATGGAGTCGGTCGTGACCTCGACCGCGACCTCCATCGCGGCCAACCTCACCACCGCGATCGCCAGCGCGGTCGCCATGGTCGCCTTGTCGTGGCGGCTGTCCCTGATCTCGCTGGTGGTCATGCCGCCCGCCATCTACCTGACCCGCAAGGTCGCCCGGATGCGCCGGGCCATCACCACGCAGCAGCAGCGCGAACTGGCCGACCTCAACGTCACCATCGAGGAAGGCCTGTCGATCAACGGCATCCAGCTGGCCAAGACCATGGGCACCGGGCCATCTCTGGTCGAGCGGTTCACCGCCTCCTCGGCCCGGCTGATCGATCTGGAGTTGCGCTCCCAGCTGGCCGGACGCTGGCGGATGGCCTCGCTGAGCATCATCTTCGCCGCGATCCCCGCGATCATCTACCTGGCGGCCGGCCTGCCGTTCACCGCCGGCGCCATCAGCATCGGCACCCTGATCGCCTTCACCACCTTGCAGAACAGCCTGTTCCGGCCGATAACCGGGCTGCTCAGCACCGGCGTCTCGGTCATCAGCTCACTGGCCCTGTTCGCGCGGATCTTCGAGTACCTCGACCTGCCCGTGGAGGTCGACGACCCCGCCCACCCGGTCGAGATTGACCCGGCGCAGGTCACCGGGCACGTTCGGCTCGAGGACGTCAGCTTCGCCTACCCCGGCGCCGACCGGATCGCCGTGGCCGGCGTCAGCCTGGACGTTCCGGCGGGCAGCGCGCTCGCCCTGGTCGGCGAGACCGGCTCGGGAAAGACCACCCTCGCCTCGCTGATCGCCCGGCTGTATGACCCCGGCAGCGGCCGCGTCAGCATCGACGGCATCGACATCCGCGACATCAGGCTCACCGACCTCGCCGCCCTCGTTGGCGTCGTCAGCCAGGAAACCTACCTGCTGCACACCACGGTGCGGGAGAACCTGCGCTACGCCAAGCCCGAGGCCACCGACGCCGAGATCGAGGACGCCGCGCGCGCGGCCCAGATCCACGACCTGATCGCCGGGCTGCCTGACGGCTACGACACCATGGTCGGCTCGCGCGGCTACCGGTTCTCCGGCGGCGAGAAGCAGCGCATCGCCATCGCCCGGACCCTGCTCCGCGACCCGCGAGTGCTCGTCCTCGACGAGGCCACCAGTGCACTGGACACCGAGACCGAACGCGCGGTCCAGAAAGCGTTCGACGCGCTGGCCCGCGGCCGCACCACCATCACCATCGCGCACCGGCTCTCCACCGTGCGCAACGCCGACCAGATCGTGGTGCTTGATCATGGCCACATCGTCGAAGCCGGCGACCACGCCAGCCTGATGGCCGACCAGGGCCGCTACGCCGACCTCGCCGCCTAGACGAACCGGCGACGCTAGCCCATCCCGGCCTGCGTCACATCTTCCTCATCGCCACGTACCGCCGCGCGTCCGGCAGCGCCCTGACCGCCATCACCCCGAGCGCGGTTCCGGCGACTGCCATGGTGATGGCCGTGACGTATCCGAGTGCGCGCATCATATTCCTCCTGCTCTTCGGCCGGCCCTCATAGGTGATCGCCGTCCCGGACGGCCGAAAAGGTCGTCAGCCTGCGCATGACCGCGCGCAAGAGGGCCGCCCTGTCCCGTGCGTGGCCGTCGGCACGCTCCGGCACCAGGGCCAGCGCGCGCTCATTGACGAAGACGTCGCAGGCGGCCCGCTCGGCCAGGGCAGAGTCATCGAGAGCCAGCAGCGCCTGCCGATACAGCGCGACGGCGTACCACTGGTAAATGTCCCGGCTGCAGGCCGAGCTGGCCGCGGCGGCAGGACGAACCGTACCGGTCTTACCCAATCCAAGCATCGCAGGCTCCGAGCGTCTCGGCGGCGTTGCAGTGGGCAAGCGCCGCCAGTCACCGGGGTCTGGAGCGACTACCTGACGTTACCACGGTCACGATAGGGCCGCTGTTACTGGATCGGGGCACGCACCACGGTCCGTTCGGTACGAAAAATCTTTTAGGCCGAACGGGCCCGTAGTGTCACGGCTGGTGCAGGCGGCCTGCCCTGACCGGCTTCGGCCCGATCGCCGCGCGCTTGCCCATCGAATAAACTCGCGGTCACCAGATGATGCCCTGGCGTGGAAGCCCTGCTTCCCGAACCGCCGCGTGCTTATGGCTGACGGCTTCTCAGACCCCGACGTGAAGGAGTCTTGCCGCGTGCAGGAGCCATCGCCGCACGGCGCCGGACCGCCCGCCTCCGGTACTGTCCCCGCAGCCGTCCTAGCGGACGCCTATCCAACCGGAACCCGCGCGCGGCGGATGCTGCCGCAGGTCGACCGGCGGGAAATCGCCGCGATCTTCGCGGGCGGCGCGCTCGGCACGCTGCTGCGCGCCGCGCTGGCCGATGCGTTCCCGCAGCCGGCCACGGCGTGGCCGTGGCCGACGTTCGGTGTCAATATCGGGGCCGCGTTCCTGCTCGGCTACTTCGTCACGCGGCTCACCGAACGGCTGCCGCTGTCGAGCTACCGGCGGCCACTGCTGGGCACTGGCCTGTGCGGCGGACTGTCCACGTTCTCCACGATGCAGGTCGAGATCCTCAAGATGCTCGACGCCCACGCCTGGGGCTTGGCGGCCGGCTACGCGGCGGCCAGCGTAGCGGCCGGCTACGCGGCGATCCAGCTGGCCACCGCGGTGGTCAGGCGCGTCCGGGTGCGGCGATGAACGTGCTGCTCTGGGCCGGTGTCATGCTGATCGGCGGGGCCGGCTCGGTCCTCCGTTTCCTGGTCGACGGCGTGGTGGCCTCCGCCGCGGACCGCGGGTTCCCCCTCGGCACCCTGGCCGTTAACGTTTCCGGCGCGGTGATCCTGGGCGTGATCACGGGGCTCGCCCTCGGCCATGACCAGGCGCTGCTGGCCGGCACCGCCGCGGTCGGCTCGTACACGACGTTCTCGACGTGGATGCTGGAAACCCAGCGGCTGACCGAGGAACGCCAGCACCGGACGGCGGCGGCTAACGTGATCGCCAGCCTCGCGCTCGGCATTGCCGGCGCTTGGCTCGGCCATGCCCTCGGAGCGCGGCTGTGACGGCCGACTGCCTCAAGCTCACCAGCTACTTCGGCGAGCGCCACCGGACCGGGGGCAGCTTCACGGCGGACGCCCTGATCGAGCTGTACGGGCGGCACGAGATCGCGGCCAGCATCCTGCTGCGCGGCACCGAGGGATTCGGGCTCAAGCACCACCTGCGCACCGACCGGTCCCTGACCCTGTCCGAGGACCTGCCGCTGATCGCTATCGCGGTCGACACCCGGTCCCGCATCGAGAGGGTTCTCGCCCCGACCGTCCAGCTCAACCGCACCGGGCTGGTCACCCTGGAGCGAGCCCGCCTGCTGACCGATGTCACCGGCCCGGGCTGGTCGGCCGAGGACGATGAGGCGGCGAAGCTGACCATCTACCTGGGCCGCCAGGAACGCGTCGACCGGGTACCCGCCTTCATCGCGGTCTGCGACCTGCTGCATCGCCGCGGCATCGACGGCGCCACCGCGCTGCTCGGCGTCGACGGCACCGCGCACGGCCGCCGCGAACGGGCCGCGTTCTTCAGCCGGAACGCCGAGGTCCCGATGATGGTCATCGCCGTCGGCTCCGGGGAACGGATCGCCAGCATCCTCCCCGAACTCGGCACGCTACTGCAGCGTCCGTTGCTTACCCTCGAACGCGTCCGCATCTGCAAGCGGGATGGCCTGTTGCTCGCCACCCCTCCCGAGCTGCCCGGCGGCGATGACCATGGCATGGCGCTGTGGCACAAGCTCATGGTCTACACCTCCGAAGCGGTCCAGTACCACGGGGAGCCGATCCACCGCGCCATCGTCCGGCGGCTGCGCTCGGCCGGGCTCAGCGGCGCCACCACCCAGCGCGGCATCTGGGGCTTTCACGGCGACCACCCGCCGCACGGCGATCGTCTCCTGCAACTGGGCCGCCATGTCCCCGCCGTCACGATCGTCATCGACACCCCGGAGCGGATTTCCGCCGCGTTCTCCGTCATCGACGAGCTCACCAGCGAACGCGGGCTGGTCACCAGCGAGACCATCCCCGCCCTGCGGGCCAGCGCCGACGACCGCCGGCGCGGCGGCACACGGCTCGCCACCCACCATCTTCCCCCGACCCCGGATCCGTTATCTTCGGGCCGGTCAGCCTGGGTCGGTGAACCGGGGCGGGCGCTGGCCGAACTCCGCGGCGACCGCTTCGGCCTGGTTCGGGCTACCGATGAGGGCGCCGATCTCCTCCTGCTCGGCGGCGAAGCCCGTCTCCAGGTCCACCCGGCCCGCCAGGTCCAGCAGCCGCTTAGCCGCCCGGATGGCATCGGGGCTGCGGCCGGCGATGATGCGGGCCAGCTCCAGGGCGGCCTGGCGCGGGTCAGGATCGACCCTGGTCGCCAGGCCCAGCGCCACGGCCTCCTCGCCGCGCACGACGCGCCCGGAGAAGGTCAGTTCCTTGGCGACGTCCCGGCCGACGAGCTCGGGCAGCACCTGGCTGCCGGTCATGTCAGGCACCAGGCCCCATCTGATCTCCATCACCGACAGCCTCGCGTCCGGCGTGACGATGCGGATGTCGGCGCCGAGCGCGATCTGCAGGCCGCCGCCCAGCGCATTGCCGGTCACGGCCGCGATGACCGGGACGGGGATCTCCGTCCAGACGTACGCGGCCCGCTGTCCGGTGGCCCGCGCCGGCCCGTGGCCCGGGGGCAGGTCGACCAGGGCGCTGAGCCGCTCGCCGTCACGCATCGCGGCGAACGAGCCGAAGTCCAGGCCCGCGCAGAAATCTGGCCCCTCACCGGACAGCACGACCGCGCGGACACCTGGTTCGGACTTGAGCCGCTCGCCCGCCGTGACCAGGCCGGCGAACATCGCCCCGTCCAGGGCATTGCGCTTGTCCGGCCGGGCCAGCCGGACATCGGCCACCCCGCTGGTGATCTCCACTGTGACGCGCTGTTCGGTCATCACCGCTCCCTGGCATACGTCTGGCTCTGCAGTCTTACCCGGGCCGGGTAACACCCGCACGGACCCGCCCCTAACGACCCTGCCATTGCGGGGGCCGGCCCTCGGCCATCGCCTGGCCGGCTTCCTTGAAGTCCGCTGACCTCAGGCAGCGGATCTGCTCTTCCAGGGCCACCTCGAGGCTCTCCTCGGGGCTGCGGTACCACGCCGCGTCGATCGCCCGCCTGGCCC
>JBAUAY010000841.1:0-1763 GCA_049676235.1 Streptosporangiaceae bacterium | reverse complement strand
CCAGCCGGACGCCCGCCTCGACCAGCGCGACCAGGGCGCCGACCGCGTTGGCCACATTGAACGCCCCGGCCAGCCCGATCGACACGTCCGCCTCAACCCCGCCCGGCCCGATCACCCGGAACGTGCTGCCGTCCGCGCCCGACCTGACGTCGGCCGCCCGCCAGTCCGCCTCGTCCGCGCCTGAAGCCGAGAACGTGGTCACCGGCACCAGCGCCGAGGAGACCAGCTTGCGCCCGTACTTGTCGTCGATGTTGACCACCCCGATCACCGGCGGCATGAACAGCGATGCCTTGGCCCGGAAATAGTCTTCCAGGCCGGCGTGGAAGTCGAGATGGTCCTGCGACAGGTTGGTGAAAACGGCCACGTCGAAGCGGGTCCCCGCCACCCGGCCGAGGGCCAGCGAGTGGCTCGACACCTCCATCGCCGCGGCCGTCACGCCGCGCTCCACCATGACCGCGAACAGCGCCTGCAAGTCGGGTGCTTCCGGGGTGGTCAGCGAGCTGGCCAGCCGTTCCGGCCCGATCCCGATTTCGACCCCGCCGACCAGGCCGGTCCGGTGCCCAGCCGTGCGCAGCCCGGACTCGAGCAGGTAGGTGCTCGTGGTCTTGCCGCTGGTCCCGGTGACGCCGATGAGCCGCAGCCGGCTCGACGGATCCCCATACACCCAGCAGGCGATCTCGCCCAGCCGGGCGCGCGGGTCCGCGAGCAAGAACACCGGCACGCCGCTGGCGGTGGCCGGGGCCCGGCCAGCCGGGTCGGTCAGCACCGCGACGGCGCCGGCCGCCACCGCGTCGGCGCAGAACGCCGCCCCGTGCACGTGCGCACCGGGGAGCGCGACGTACAGGTCACCGGGTTTCACCGACCGGGAGTCGAGGGTGAGCCCGGACAGGAAACCCAGGTCGTTCGGGGAATGAGAATGTCCTACCGCGGTAACTGGGTCTAGCCGGACGCCGAGCAGCGTGCTGAGCGCGGACAGCGGCCGCTGCTGCGGGTACGCGGGACGGATCGCCACGGGGTGAGAGTACCTCCAATCACGGCGCGGTCAGGCGAACCTTCGCAGGTGTGGCCCCATCCGGTGGGATCTGCAGCGTGGCGAGCGCGTCTTTCATGACCTGGTAGAAGACCGGCCCGGCGACGACAGCCCCAAAATAGCCGCCCTTGCGCGGGTTCTGCACGTTGACCGCGACGACGAGCTGCGGGTTGTCGCCCGGGGCCATGCCGATCCAGCTCGATCCGTAGACGCATAGCGCGCATTTTCCGTTGGACTCCTGGGAGGTTCCGGTCTTGGCGGCGACCGCGTAACCGGGGATGATCCCCCAGGGCTGGGCGCCCTCCGCGTCGATGGCCGGCACCTGCTGCATGATCTGCAGCAACTCGTGCGCCGTCTTGGCCTGGATGACCCGGTGCGACGGCGACGACGCGGCCGGGGTGTACTTCCCTGCCGCGTTGGTGGTGCCCTCGACCAGGGTCGGCTGGACCCGGACGCCGCCGTTGGCGATCGTCGCATACACCTCGGCCATCTGCAGCGCGGTCACCGCCACGCCCTGCCCGAACGACAGCGTGTACCGCGTGTCCGCCGCCCACTGGGACACCGGCGGCAGCAGGCCCTGGCTCTCCCCGGGCAGCCCGACGCCGGTGGGCTGGCCGAGCCCGAACGCCCTCAGGTAGTCGTATTGCGTCTGCTCACTGACGTGCTTGGCGACCTGCGACATGCCGATGTTGGAGGAATGCGCGATGATGCCCGCGATCGTGTACCGCTCGCC
>JBAUAY010000840.1:0-6408 GCA_049676235.1 Streptosporangiaceae bacterium | reverse complement strand
GGGTAACGCCGATCGGTGCCAGCGCGCGCGCAGGTCGGGCGGCTTGCGGAAGACCAGGCCGCGCGGCGCGCTGGCGTACCGGGGATCCAGGCGCAGCCGGGGGAGCCGGGCGAGCAGGGTTTCGATGGCAGCCTGCGCCTCCAGCCGGGCCAGGTGGGCGCCGAGGCAGAAATGCGGCCCGTGCGCGAAGGCCAGATGGTGTCCAGCGTTGGGACGGCGGAGGTCGAACAGGTCGGGCTCGGCGAAGACCGCCGGGTCGCGGTTCGCTCCGGCGAGGGACACCGTGACCTGGTCACCGGCCGGGATGTCGGCGTCGCCGAGCCGGGCGTCCCTGGTCGCGTACCGGTCGACGACCGCCGCGGCCGGCTCGAGCCGCAGCGACTCCTCGATCGCCGCCGGCACCAGGCCAGGGTCGGCGAGCGCCAGCTCAAGCTGGGCGGGGGAGGAGAGCAGGTGCCGCAGGGCGTTGGCGATCATGCCTTCGGTGGTTTCGATCCCGCCGAACATCATGACCGCCGCATTCGAGATGGCCTCCGCCTCGGTCAGCGGTCCGGCCTGCGACAGCAGAGAGGCAGACTCCGGCGCCGCGATCACTTCACGCAGGCTGGCAGCGAGCTCGGCGAACGCCGCTGTCCCGGCCGGACCTGGGTCGCCGGACTGGGCCGTCGCGGCTTCGGCCTGCACCGCGGCCACGATTCCGTCGTACCAGGTCAGGACCCGGGCTGGATCGGCCGGGCCAAGCCCGAGCGCCTCCGCCATGACCGCGACGGCCAGCGGCCCGGCCACGGTCCTGCGCAGTTCGGCGGCACCGCGCGGCTCGATGGCCGACACCAGGCGGCCGGTCTCGGCCCAGGTGAACGAGGCGAGCCGCGCGTGAACCTCGTCGCGCCGGAAGGCGCGGTTGAACGGACCCCGGTGGCGTGCGTGCTGCGCGCCGTCCAGCGAGAGCATGCTGGGCCCGACCACCTTGGCCGTGGAGAAACGAGGGTCATCGACCGTGAACGTCCGCGCATCACGCAGGACCTCCACGGCCAGGTCATACCCGGTGACGAGCCAGGCGCCGAGGGCGGGCACCCAGCTGACCGGCGCGGCGGCCCGCAGCCGGGCCAGCGCCGGATGCGGATCGGCCTCCAGAGCGGCCAGCGTGACCAGGGCAGCTGGCGTGTTCGGCGCGGGCACGTTAGAACACTACGGCCTCGGCCAGTCCGGCCGCGCTGGCCATAGGAAGGCGAGTGCCGAGGTAGAGAAGATCGCCGAGACGGTCAGCGTGCCACCCAGCCCGTTCGGTATAAAGTTATTTTGAATTTATATTCGGGAAATGGGACAGTTCGGGCCAGCCGGGGAAGCGGGCCGGGCCAGGTAGGTTGTGCGGATGTCGGCACACGTGCGGATCCTGCTCATCTCCGGCAGCACCAGGCGCGGGTCAGGTAACACGGCGGCGCTGCGGACGGTGCAGGCGATGGCGCCGGAGGGGATCACGGCGGAAATGTATCCCGGACTCGCCTTGCTGCCTGCCTTCAGCCCGGACGAGGATGAGCATCCGCCGGGGCCCGCGGCGGAGCTCAGGGAGCGGATCGCCGCCGCCGACGCGCTGCTGTTCTGCACGCCCGAATATGCGGGCACGCTGCCCGGCAGCCTGAAGAACCTGCTCGACTGGACGGTCGGCGGCGGCGAGATCTACGGCAAGCCCGTCGGCTGGATCAACGTCGCCATGGGCGGCCGCGGCACGGGCGCCGAGGAGCATCTCGCCATGGTCTTGCGTTACGTCGGCGCGGTCGCCGTCGAGCAGGCCTGCGTACGCGTGCCCGTCCCGCGTGACGCGGCCGGGCCCGGTGGGATCATCGCGGACCCGGCCATCCGCGCCGCGTTCGGGGCTGTGCTGGCGGCGCTCGCGGAGCGGGCTCGCGGTCAGGCTACTCCCCGGTGAGCCCGTCCACCGACTCCCGGAGCAGGCTGGGTCATAAGCGGTGAGTCTGGGCGGTGACGATTTGGCCTGCCGCCCACCCCGAAGCCGTTCCGGACGGGCCTAGGCGGAGCTGGAGAGCGCTCGCCGTACGCGCTGCGGTTCAAGATCCGTCAGCTGACCGATGTCTTGCCTTGCAAGTTGCAGCAGCATTTTCGGTGCAACAAGCATTGAGCAGGTCAGCCGAGGAGCCGGATAGACAAGATGACACCGACCCGTCCGACCGAACTACACCAGCGTCGCGTCCGGCTGACCAGGGAACCAGCTGCGGCGGCCGAAGCTCGCCGCCAGGTCCGCGCGGTCATCTGTGCCTGGAACATCCCTGTCGATCCTGACATCGCGGTCCTGCTCACGAGCGACATGGTGACCAATTCCATCGTGCGCGGGGATGGAAAGACCATCACGCTTGCCATCAGGTGCTCCTTCGGCCATCTGCGCATTGACGTCTACGACGCGTCGCGTTCCCTGCCGACGGCGGTGGACGGATCAGCCGTTACGAAGACCGGATCCTGGCTGGTGCTGGTCGCCGCCCTGTCGACCGAATGGGGCTCTTTCCTGACCCCTGCGGGCCAGGTCGTGTACTTCACGCTCGCGTTCCAGTCCGATGTGCCCTCGGGCGGCGAACTCGCGGCCGCAGGGGACAGACATGGAGACTGTGAGCCGTGGACCCGTCTCGCCGTCCCCACTAGCCGCACATCTTGGGAAAGACACCAGCCAGTGACGGGGGTAACGTGAGATCCACCACGCTCAGGAGTTCGTACGAACGGCCGAGTTCAGGTTTTTACTGGATTAAGAGCTCACTGAGTTACGCCAACGGCAACTGCGTCGAGGTGGCGAGCCTGCCCGGTGGCGAGATCGGCGTTCGTAACAGCAGGGACTCCGGAGGGCCGGTCCTCCGGTTCACGCCGAACGACTGGCATGCTTTTCTCGGCGGCGTACGAAACGGGGAATTCGACCGTTTCTACAGGTAGTGGCGGTCAGACCAGGGCATCGACATAGTCATCGACATGACCTTGCTACGCGCGCTCACCTGGTCGGGCCTGCTGGCAACCGGTGTCCTGGCAACTGGCTACGCGCTGCAGCGCAGCTTCCCCGCTGGCCTGGTCGTGCTGGCGATCTATGCCGTGCCGATCGCCATGCTGAACACAGCGGTGGCGCCGCTGCTCTGGATGCGGCACCGCGCGAATACCTGGGCCGGGTGATGGCGGTGTTCAGTCCGGTGAACCAGTTCGCCTCCATACTCGCGGTGGTCGTCTCCCAACTGGCTGACGAGCACCGTGCTGCGGAGCTTCCGCGCCTCGTTCGCTGGCATCACCCTCAACTCGGTCAGCCTGATATTCATCGTCGCCGGCGGCCTGATCTTCGTCTCAGGCATCCGCGCGTTCGCGGCCCTGCCCTCCGTTTCAGCACCTCGGCGTCGTGAGGCCGTCCCGTGACAGCCAACGTGTCGCCCGGGGTGCCGACGGCGCGGCCTGTTGCGGGCTGCGCGGTCAGTCGTGCTCGGCCAGCTTGGAGAGATCCGGCCACGCATACCGGAACGAGAATGCATATCCGCCGCCGGGAAAGGGCCCGGCTAGTTCGCGCTGGACACAGCGGCCACCTTGCGCTCCGTAGAACGCCTGAGCCGCGGTGTTCTGCTCAAGCACCCACAAGTAGAGCCCTGTCGATGGTCGGCGGCGGGTGACCGTTCGCACCGTTTCGGCCATGAGCCGGGCGCCGATTCCATGGCGCTTCAGGTCGTGCCGCACATGAAGGTTGTCGAGGAAGGCGCCCCAGGTCGGGTCAGCGTCGAGGATCGTATGAGCAAAGCCCACGACGGCACCGTCCAGATCAGCGACGACGGTATACCGGTCCGGCGCAGGCCGGGAGAGCCGGCCGGTCCACTCGACCATCCGGTCAGCGACGACGTCACTGTCAAGGTACGAATCCAGGAACGCGCCCCGATAGTGGCGCCTCCAGCTTTCAGCATGCAGCTCAGCGATGGCTTCAGCATCGGTCGCTGTCGCCTCCCGATACTCCACACCCCGATATTTCCAGATCACGCCTCTCCGGCCGCGATCAGGGCCTGGGCAAGCGCGGCAGCGCTAAGGCCCCGGGTCGATCAGCCTCAACTGATAACAGCAAGAAGCGGGGTGCCGCGAGGTAGCCCGGCAGATACCGGCGTCACGCAACAGGGGAGGAGGGCATAGCCTCGGCTGCTGCGGCCATGACATCTCCTCCGCCGGGCTGATGCCGTATTACCTTGGCGCGGGCGTCGTAGGCACGGCGAGACGTATCCCGTGATAGTCATCCGTGTCATTCCGGAGGCGAGGGGTCGGCGAACACCACCGGTGTCGCTGGCGGCGGCAGAAAGCTAGCCGCGGCTGAACTCGGCTCGCCAGCGGAGCCTGGGCGGGTCCTCGTGGTCGAAGAATTTCTCGATAGAGCGCGCGGTGAGCCGGTTTCCTGCCAGGGACTCCAGCTCGCTCCTGGTGAGCGGCCAAGGCATCATCGCCGGATCGCGTACCGGGTCCTCCTCATCGGTGGCGCGTGCGATGACCAGCAGCGTGCCGCCGGGCGCCACGAGGCCCGGGAGCGCCTCAATCGCGGCGGCCCGGGCTTTCCCGTACAGTGCCTGCACGGTGTAAATCTCCGCGACCAGGTCGAACGCGCCCGCCCATTCGGGTGGCGGTGCGAGCAGGTCGGCCACCTCGAATTTCACTGGTGAGTCGGCGAATCGGCGCCTGGCTTGGGCAACGGCCGTTGATGACACGTCAAACGCGATCACCTCGCAGCCAAGGCCAGCTAGGAACACCGGATCATTACCCATGCCGCAGCCCACCACGAGCACCCGCCGCCCAGGCCCCACTACCGCGCGTTCCGCCGCGGCCGTCGTCCACTCCGTCAGGTGCGGGTTGACCTGCCCGTCGTCCCAGGGCACCACGGCGGTGCCGGCTTGCGCCTCGGCGTACAGCGTCTCGAACCAGCCCGCCGGGTCACCGGATGCGGCCGCCTCGGCGGCGAGCTGCCGGGCACGGCGCCGTACAAGATCATCGGATCTCACCGCCCCAGCGTACGCACTAGGCCGCGGGACGCCTCCCGGCGCTCCGGTCATGAGCCCCGGACTGCGGTTCCGCTGCATCGAGCACAAGGCCAGGCCTGCTTGTCGGCAACGGGCAGCCCGGCCATCAGCCCGCACACCGCATAGCCTGGCCGGTATCGACACCAGCGGCGGGGAAGATCTGGTCCGGGCGGGCTACGACGCCCTCTCGTACGACTACCGCGGCGACGGCGATTCAGCGGAGGAGTACGGCCCGTGGCTGGCTGACCTGCAGACTCATCTTCCCGATCGCGGGGACGTCCTCGATATCGGGTGCGGCTGCGGCCTTCCGGTCGCCCGGTGCCTCGCCGCCGCCGGTCACCGGGTAACCGGCGTAGACATCAGCGACGTTCAAATCGAGCGAGCCCGCGGGCTCGTCCCGGACGCCACCTTCATCCGGGCAGATGCCACCCAGCTGCGCTTCCCACCCGGTTCCTTCGACGCCATCGTCTGCCTCTACGCCCTCATCCACATGCCGCTCGACCAGCAACCCCGCCTGCTGCGCAGCATCGCCGAGTGGCTTCGCCCCGGCGGATGGCTGCTTGCCACCACCGGGCAGGACGCCTGGACCGGCACTCAGGACAACTGGCTCGGCGGCCCCGCCGCAATGTGGTGGAGCCACGCCGATGCGGCCACCTACCGGTCATGGCTCCAGCAGGCCGGCTTGGAGGTCACCGTCCAGCAGTTCGTTCCCGAGGGCGACAGCGGCCACGCCTTCTTCTGGGCCCGGCGCCACCCCACCCACCGCAGCTGACCGCATCAGGCAACGTTGGCCCTGTCGTGAAGCCTTGCCTGTCAAAGGCTTCGGCCGCTGGCGATAATCGACCGGTGAGCACCATCGAACGTCCTCTGCCGCCCCCTGAACGCCGACGAGCGCGCCACGCTCGAAAGCTGGCTTGACTTTCACCGCGCCACCCTCGCCATGAAGTGCGAGGGCCTGGACGATGAGCAGGCCGCTACGGCGTCCGTGCCACCGTCCGGCTTCAGGCTGACCGGCCTCGTCCAGCACACGGCGGAGGTGGACCGGAACTGGGAGCGTGCGGCGCTGTAGGGGTCGCCCGTCAGCGCCGCACACCCGGCGATTTCGTTGTTTTGTGTTATGCGGGGTCGTAGGAGGGTTCCAGGTTTTGTTGGGGTTCTGGTGTGGCGGCGGGTTCGCCGCGGGTGTTGGAGGCGCGCAGCGCGATCGCTCCGGCTGCCACAAGGCAGAGGGCGCTGACGAGCAGGGCCCGCTGGAACCCGGCGGTGAGTGCCTCCGGGGGCGGGGTGTGGGCGGCCAGCAGGTGGCTGGTGCGGCTGGTCGCGATCCCGCTGAACACCGCCAGGCCGAGCGCGGACCCGAGCTGGAAAGAGGCGGTGATCAGGG
>JBAUAY010000839.1:0-1911 GCA_049676235.1 Streptosporangiaceae bacterium | reverse complement strand
CGCGAGCCCCGCGCGGTCGAGCAGGGCCACCTGGATGCCGCCCAGGAGTTCGGCCGCGTGCAGGCCCGCCAGCGCGCCGCCGCGCTTGCCGATCGGGGTGCGCGCCGCCTCGATGATCACCGCAGTGCCCATGGCTCGCCTCCGGAATCCGTGATGTAATCAAAACTAGAACACGTTTCACTTGTCGGCTAGGGAGGCAGCCGTGGCCGTGCCGGACATCCCGACTGGCTTTGACTTCACCGACCCGGAGATCTACACGACCAGGGTGCCCGCTGAGGAACTGGCCGAGCTGCGCCGGGCGGCCCCGGTCTGGTGGGTGGCCCAGCGCCGGGGCTCCGCCGGGTTCGACGACGAGGGGTACTGGGCCGTCACCCGGCACGCCGACATCATCGCGATCTCCAAGACGCCCGACGTCTACTCGTCCTGGGAGAACACCGCCCTGATCCGCTTCACCGAGGGCATGCCCCGCGAGTCGATCGAGATGCAGCGATTCATCCTGCTCAACATCGACCCGCCCGAGCACACCAAGCTGCGCGGCATCGTCTCCCGCGGGTTTACCCCCCGGGCCATCGGCAACCTGCGTCAGGCCCTCACCGACCGTGCCGAGCGCATCGTGGCGACGGCGCTCGAATCCGGCACCGGCGATTTCGTCGCGGACGTCGCGTCCGAACTGCCGCTGCAGGCGATCAGCGAACTGCTCGGCGTCCCGCAGGAGGACCGGGGCAAGATCTTCTCCTGGTCGAACCGGATGATCGGCTACGACGAGCGGACCTCCGCCGCCGACGACGACGACGGGATTATCGCGGCCACCGAGATCCTCGGCTACAGCCTGGCCATGGCCGAGGAGCGGCGCGGGTGCCCTAGGAACGACATCGTCACCAAGCTGATCAGCGCCGAGATCGACGGCAGCCACCTGTCCGACGATGAGTTCGGCTTCTTCGTGCTGATGCTGGCGGTGGCGGGCAACGAGACCACCCGCAACGCCATCGCGCACGGGATGCTCGCCTTCCTCGACCACCCGGACCAATGGGAGCTGTTCAAGGCTTCCCGTCCGGATACGGCGGCGGACGAGATCGTCCGGTGGGCCACCCCGATCACGGTGTTTCAGCGCACCGCGGTCAGCGACACGGTCCTCGGCGGCCAGGAGGTCAAGGCGGGCCAGCGCGTCGGGCTGTTCTACCGTTCGGCCAATTTCGACGAGGAGGTCTTCGACCACCCCGAGGTGTTCGACGTCCGCCGCAGCCCGAACCCGCACCTCGGCTACGGCGGCCTCGGTACGCACTACTGCCTGGGCGCCAGCCTGGCCAAGCTGGAGATCGAGCTGATCTTCAACGCGATCGCCGACGCCATGCCGGACATCGCCAAGGCCGGCGATCCCGTCCGCCTGCGCTCCGGCTGGATCAACGGCATCAAGTCCCTGCCGGTCAGCTACCGCCCCTAATCGCGCCCCTCACGCCCCAGCGTCCCCACGCGCCGCGCGGCGGAATTCAATGAATGTGGCGTTCTACTGATTCTTTCGGGTAGAGCGCCACTTTCATTGAATTACTGGGGCGTGGCGGACACCACCCACATGGAGAAGAACTGGGAGCCGCCGCCGTACGCGTGGCCCAGGGCGGTGCGCGCGCCGGGCACCTGGTGGGCGCCCGCCTTGCCCATGACCTGCAGCGCCGCCTCGGCGAACCGGAGCAGGCCGGACGCGCCAATGGGGTTGGAGCTGAGCACGCCGCCGGACGGGTTGACCGGCAGCTTGCCGCCAATCCGAGTTTCGCCCGCCTCGGTCAGCCGCCACCCTTCCCCGGGCGCGGCGAAGCCGAGGTTCTCCAGCCACATGGGTTCGTACCAGGAGAACGGGACGTAGATCTCGGCCACGTCGATCTCGTCCAGCGGGTCGGTGATGCCGGCCTGCCGCCA
>JBAUAY010000838.1:0-16472 GCA_049676235.1 Streptosporangiaceae bacterium | reverse complement strand
GGCCCGGCCAGTTCGGCCGGCGGACCTGCTCGCCGCCGTTGGGCAGCTGCCCGCCCGGATCCGTCACGGTCTCCCGCGCCGCCTGCTCATCCGCGCCGCCGCCGCTTCCCTGCTTTCCCTGGGCGTGCTGCACCTGATCCCGGGCCAGCCCGCCGCCCCCGCCCTGGTCACCGGCCTGATCACCTGGTTCCTGCTGACCGGCCGCTCGGACCTGGCGCCGCCGGCGCCGTGAGACTGAAATTCAGTAGCCCTGGCGGGATATTCGCGGCAGTCTGAGGCCTGATGAATTCCATTGTGCAGAGCGTCTCTGCGGAGACGGCTTGTGAAATTCGCCCACCCTGCGCATCCGCGGAAACGTCGTGGGTCTGTCGGGCCCAATCCGGCGGCGTAACGGGCGCTTGAGAACTCCGGTCGTGGGATTCCGGCGGCAATTGGACCGCATCCTGCGTGAGCAGCTCATTCGTACGTGCCCTCAGTTATCCGGGAGGCTGCTGCCAGCGGCATCACAGATATATGTGCGCAGCCACAGCCATACCTGCGTAACCACAGGAAACCTGCAGACCCGCCAGCAGATGGGCACAGAAACCCATCAGTGCCTGTGAGCAGATTGAACGCAGAAGCCGCGGGCATCGCGGCGTCGGCCTGATCAAAGGAGCACGCATGCGGAAATCAACGAAGATCAAGAACGCGCTCATCGGGGTCGTGGGCGCCACGGCGCTTACCGGCGGGGCGCTGGCTGTCGCGGCCGCACCAGCATCGGCCGCGACGGCATCCACCGCGACGCCCTGGCACGGGTGCTACGGGTATAGCTGCATCGGCAAGTACCCCGGGCCCGAGGGCTGCAGGAGCGACGTTTCCACGGTCTACGCGCTGTCGATCTACGATGGCCTCCGCAAGACACGCGTAACGCTGCGGCTCCGGTACAGCTCCAACTGCCAGTCGGAGTGGGCGGCCGTCACCGACTCCGGCCGCCCCGACGGCGCCGTCTTCTGGATCTACGACCGGGGCACCCATGCGCTCGAGGTGGCCTCGACCGAGCGCGCGACGTTCACCAGGCAATGGGAGACGACCAAGATGGTCGGTGTCGCCAAGACCAAGGCGCAGGCGTGCATCGAGGTGCACGATTCGCACGGGATGAGCAAGCCGCTCTGCACGCCGTTTATCGGTCATTAGGACGGGACCCCACGTCCGTTCTGAAGAAGTAACCGGATTACGCGAGAACAGGGGCACGTGGGGCGTGCGGAGAGTAGGCTTCCGCACCACCAGGGACGGAGGAGAGCGACATGTGGTTCACCAGCAGGTGGGGGCGCATCTTCGGATGGGCAGCGCTCCTTTTGTGGCCAGCTCTCCTTCCCCACCCCGCTAATGCTGTCGCTGGGTGCATCTGGTATGCGGTCCTGGGGCTGTCCGGGCTGGTCTACTTCCTAAGCAGGGTTCATGACGACACGGCAGAGAGGCAGGCACCTGCCCCCGCCGAAGACTCCGACCCCTCCGCCAGCTCGACCAGCAGCCCCAGGCTGCTAGCCAGCGTTCCCGGCTCCTCCGGCCAGCCATGGCCGGAGGAGTCGGACTCCCACTGAGGTACTGGCGGAGGGCCTCACGAGCGTCTAGGAGGCGGCTGCCGGCCAGTTCCGTGCCGGAGAGCCTGGTCCGGGATTTGCCGGCCTTAGCCTGGCGCGGCGGGGGTAGGCAGGAGTGTATGACGTTTTGGCGGCCGGCATCGGCGCGGGGGCGTGAGCCGGCGGGCACGGCGGTACGTACGGTGGATGGCTTTCCGGTGGTGTTCCAGTACGGGCAGCCGATCCCGTCGTTCGACGTACGGGCCGAGGTCCCGGGCGAACGGGAGTATCTCGATCTTGACGGGCGGTGGCGGTTCGCGTTCGACCCGGATGAGGCCGGCACGAGTCAGGGCTGGATGCTGGCGGGTTTCGACGACGGCGGCTGGCAGGTCGTTGAGGTTCCGCTGCCGTGGGACCTGTACGACACGGCCGGGTTCGGCGGCTACGACGGCAGCGGCTACGGCACGGGCACCGCGTTTCGTGACGGCTACGCCTGGTACCGCGCCGGGTTCCGCGCGCCGGGTACCTGGTCGGGCCGGTTCGTCAAGATCTGTTTCCTGGGGGTGAACTACACGGCGCGTGTCTACCTCAACGGCACGCTGGCGGGTGAGCACGAGGGCGGGCACACTCCTTTCGCGATGGACGTCAGCGCGGCGATCCGGCCCGGCGCCGGGAACCTGCTGGCGGTGCGGGTGTACCGCAGGCCGTGGTATCGCCCGGGCGTGACCGGGCCCGAAGCGATCAGCAGCCGCACCGAACTGCCGCACAAGCCGGTGGACTACTGGCCCTACGCCGGCATCACCCGCGGGGTATTCCTCGAGGCCACCGCGCAGGTCACGGTGAGCAAGCTGATCACCAGTGCCCGCCATGGGCGGCTAGCAGCGGCAGCCGTCGTGTTCAACCATGGCGGCGGGCCGGCCCGCCGCCGCCTGATCCTTGATCCGGGCGCGGGCACCGGCGGCACGCCGGTCAGCCGGGATGTGGCCCTGGCCTCCGGTGAGGCCGGCGTGGTCAGCGTCGACCTGCCGATCCCCGACGCCCGGCCATGGTCACCGGCCGACCCTCGGCTGTACCGGCTGACAGCACGCCTTCAAGCCGACGGCCTGGGGGCAGGCGGCGCCGAGGAGAACGGCCGCGCCGCCGACAACCTGGCCGTCCGGTACGGGATGCGCACCGTGGAGGTGGCTGGCGCGCGGCTGTGCCTCAATGGAGAACCGGTGTTCCTCAAGGGCCTGAACTGGCACGAAGAAACCCCTGAGCGGGGCCGCACGATGCGCCGCCAGGACTACGACCAGATCCTGGACACCGCCGCTGACCTGGGCGTGAATTTCCTGCGCAGCTGCGGCTACACCCGCCACCCGGACTTCTACCGCGCCGCCGACGAACGCGGCGTGCTGGTCTGCGACGAGACCGACAACTTCTGGGTGGAGTCCCGCCAGCAGCGCATCCAGGGCCGTTACGGCCTCTCCGCCGCGCTTGTCGCTGCCATGGTATGGAACCAGGTCAACCACCCCAGCGTCGTGCTGTGGTCACTGCAGAACGAGTCCGAGACCACCGACCGCGCCGCCTACCGCACGTGGATATCGCAGCTGCGCGCCACGGCGACCAGCATCGACCCCCAGCAGCGGCCAGTCACGTGGGCCTCATCGACCAGCTGGGACCCCGCCTTCGACCTGGCCGACGTCATCGGGTTCAACGAGTACTTCGGCTACTTCTACGGCCACGACGGCGATCTGGGCCGCACCCTGGATGCCGTCCGCCGCCAGTACCCACGCTCACCCATCCTCATCACCGAGAACGGCAGCTACGCCGACCCCGGACGGCACGGCAGCCCGGCCGAGACCGGCACCGAGGAATGGCAGGCAGACAAGCTCCGCCAGCACTGGCGGCAAATGACCGCCCGGGCAGACCAGCTGGCCGGATACACCTACTGGCTGCTCAAGGACTACAAGCAGCGCATGAACTACAACCACAACCTCAACGGCATCTCCGCCATGGGCCTGACCACCTTCGACGGCCGCCGCCGCACCGCCTACGCCACCTACCGCGACTGCCCGAACCCCTCCGGCCAGAAGTAACCCTCATCGCGGCATAGCGGGCGTTTGGGATCGCCAAGGAAATCCGCGCCGAGAAGCCAGGGCTGGTGGAGCGCGACGCCGTGAACCATCATTGTGAGAGTTGGGGAGGGGCCCGCTCACTCATCCTGGCGTCTCGGGGATGGTTAGCTGGCATTATTTCGCGATCCGCAGCAGCCGACGGCCGCGGTTGCGAAAGGCAGGAGCGTCGATGGCCCAGGAATCACAGAATGAAGCGACCAAATCGAGGGCTCCGCTCGCTGGAGCTGCACTGGCTGTCGCGGTCGTCGTGATCTTTGTGTGGATTGGATTCCTCGTCTGGCTCCTCGTTGAGGTCAACACGACTGAGGTCGCGTGGTCGCGCCTGCTCGTCGTCCTCGGGTCAGTTGAGGCGGTAGCGTTCGCCGCCGCCGGTGCGTTGTTCGGGACAACCGTGCAGCGGCAGAGGACGGAGGATCAGCGAGCACGGGCCGATGTCGCTGAGTCCCGTGCGAGCGCCAACGAGTCGAAGGCCATAAACGGCCAGCAGTTGGCTGCGGCCGTTAAGGTATCACGTGCGCCTGGCGCACCACCCCCAGCCGGTACCCGGCAGCGCCTTTCTGCTGACACCGAAGCGGAGCCGGATCCCCTCTATGAGCTGGCCAATCGGCTCTTCCCGGACTAGGAGGGAACCATGGACGCAATCGGACGCCTGGTGCGGGACGGCAGGCCGATCGGGACTGCATTTGTCGTCACCGCCGAGGGGCTGGCTGTCACCGCCCAGCATGTGATCGGCTCGTACGGCGTCGCCGATTGGACTTTCGAGCCGCTCGCTGGTCCTGGCCTGTCATTCCCCGTCGATGCTAGCTTGCCTGCAGATGAGGAAGCCGATGTCGCCCTTCTGCAAATCGCGAAAACCGAGGACTGGAAGCCGATGACCCTCGTGTCGCACCAGGCTGTACCTCTCGGGGCCCCGGTCCACTTGCGCGGCTTCGCCAAGTCCTGGGATTTCGACTCTGGGGTCGGGGAATACGCCGGGGAGACTGGAGAACAGGGTCGTATCTGGGTAAAGGTGAGCTGCAAGTTCGCTCAGCCGGGCATGAGCGGTGCGCCGGTACTCGTGACCGGGACGGACTCCGTCATCGGCCTCGTATCAGAGCGGGTGAATGAGGACGGTTGGAATCGCGATAGCGTATTGCTCGCCCAGACGGAGGATATCGTCTCACTTGCCCCGGATCGCCTCCGTCTGATCGAACCGGTTGCGGTCGCTAGGCATCTGGGCGGAACCCTACGGCTGTCTTGGGACAGGGGGAACGCAACGGATCTGATCTTGGAGACTGACGACTTCGACGTCTCGTTCGGCCGTAATTCCTCCAATCGCGTCTGCCTCCCAGACGACCGCGATAGCCGCTTCCATGGCAAGCTCGACCTGGCCGGTCCAGCGCTCGTGTACTACCACTTCGGTTCCCACCCGGCCTACCTCGTCAGCGCCGCTCGTCAGCTGACGATCGAAGCTGGCGAGTTTCGCCCGGTCGCCGACAAGGACAGGCTGCGTTTCGCGAGCGGCACGATACTGATCGAATTCTCCGCGCCTGATCTCTACGACCCGAATGCACGCAAGACGGCGTAGGCCGACGACAAGGACTTCCGCAATGGACCCTGACGTAACCGCTGGCGACCGGTTCGCGCCGCCCGAGCGGCTGGCGGACGCGCCCGCGGCCCTCGGTGAGGTGATCCAGGGCCGGTGGTCGGTGACGGAGATCCTCAGCGGGGGCCAGGCGTGGGTGCTCATCGTCAATGACGTGGAGCAGGGGAACCGACGCGCCATCAAGGTCCCGTTCTCGGGCTCGCTTACGGGCGACGTCGAACTGGTGGCGCTATTCGGGCTCGAGCCCTACCCGCGCGTGGTGACGGCGCTCGAGACCGTCGAGTTTGACCGAAGCATGGGTCTGGTCCTGGAATACGTACCGCGATCACTCTCAGAAATTATCGGCCGCCAGCGGTCTGCTGCTTCCCCAGAACGACCGGCCGAGTTGTCTCGCCCAAGCGGCCCGGCCCGCACTGACGTGGGGACACCCTGGCTCGTGCCTCGTGAGGAAGTTCTGCAGGAGATCTGCGATGGAATGGCCTATCTATCAAACAAGGGCGAGTTTGCCCATCTCGACCTTAAGCCGTCGAACGTGCTTATCGATGAGGCCGGGATCGCCAAGGTCGCCGATTTCGGTATGGCCCGGCAGGTCCGGATCCGGCAAGGCGTCTTTCCCGTGGCGTCGGGGGGAACATGGGCCTACGCCGCTCCTGAGGTCGTCCGCCTGGAGCCGTGTGACTCCAGGGCCGACATCTTTTCCTTCGGGGTGCTCCTTTACGAGGTCTGTACGGGAATGCTCCCTTACCCGTTCAGGCTAGCGTCCTCGCCGGACGCTCAGCGGGCGCAACTCCTCGAGTACTACCGGTCGGGTGGGCCACGGCGACGCTGCGACGAGCTGTATTACCCCGAACAGATCGAGGCGACGCAGATCCCGATGCCGCTTCCGGGCGATGGAGTCGGCGCGATCATATCTGACTGCCTGCAGGAATATCCGGGTGAGCGACCGTCCTCGTTCCGGGACCTCGCCAAGCAACTCCTAGAGATACTCGGGATCCCCATCGTGCGGGCCGAGGTCGTCCCGCTCGCCGAGATTGACGATCAGCGCCGGGTACTCGCCATGTCGCAGGCCCTGATCCGGCTCCACCGCTTCGACGAAGCGGTTCGCGCACTCAACCGGCTGCTCAGCAAGCCCGTGAACGAGGCATTCTTTATAGAGGCAAAGCAGACCGCTCAGTCGGCGCTGCTCGGCGCCGGAAGACCGGACATAGCGGCAGCGCTAGGAAGGTGGCTCTAATGTCTTCCACTCGTGTTTTCGAGATGCCTGAGCACTGGGCACCGGTACCTGGGCTTCAGGAGCGGATAAGTGCTCTGATCGGAGACGGACGCTACCGGACCGCCATGGCCGAACTGCTCGATCTCCTGCGTCAGGACCCGTCGAATGTCGAAGCGGCCACCCAGGCCATGGTGGTCGCCTACACCAGCCGCACGGAACTGCTCAACGCCAAAGAACCGCTCACAAATGATCAACGGTCCAGCGCAATCCTCGCACCCATCGCCACGCAATGCTCGGTGTGTGACAATTTCTGGTATTCGATCCACGTGCTGGCGCAATCCGAGTACCTGAGTGTCGCGGGCGCCCGCGGGGTTCAGTGCCCGATATGCCGGTATACGCTGTGCAAAGAATGCGCCGCCGCGGCGCCTCGCCGTGGCACGGCTCTTCCGTGCGCGACATCCGGGTGCGCTGGCGAGCTTCAAACACGAGCGCTGCCAACCGGGCGCCGCGGTGTCCTCCCGATAGATCCCGACCGGACCGAACGCGTCATCGTCGTGCGGGACGGCCCAATTCCTCCGGAAATCGGTGAAGCCCTCTCAGTCGTCACCAGATGGATTCCTCTGGTGCCGAAGGACGCGCCCTTCGTTCTCATGCCGTAGCGTCCCAGGCCCACTGCCCTTAACTTCCGAGAGATTCGTCCCATTGCGGGAGATTTGACGGCGTGATCGTGATGGTGTAGCTCGCTTCCTCGGTATGCCTGGTGCGCCGTTCGGCCGGGGTGCGGCCGGAGGTCCGTTTCCGGCCGGCGCGGTTCCTGGGATGGGCGATGACGCCGGCGAGCAGGCGGCCGAGGGGGTCGCCGGTGCTGGCAGGGCGCCGGCCGCAGTGCTCGCATCGGGTGCCGGCGTGGATGTGGGCGCGGACCAGGCCGAGCACGGCGGTGAAGCTGATCTCGTCGGGGTCGATGCCGGCCAGCGCGGCGGCTTTCGCGGCGAGGGTGGCGATCATATTGTGCACGAGGAGGAATGCCCATACCTCCTGGCGTGCGAGGACTTCGGACTGCCCGCGCAGGACGCGCCTGGCGCCGCGCAGGGTTTTCTTCAGGTGGAGATAGGCGATTTCCACCTGCCATCTTTCGGCGTACAGGGCGGCGATCCCGGCGGCGGGGAACGCGGCATGGTCCAGGAGAGTGGTCAGCACCCGGATGGCAGAGCTCTTCGTGCGGCCGCTGCGGGTACGGGTCACGACGGTGAACTGGACCAGCCGGGCGGCCGTGTCGGGCAGGCGGGGCGCGGTCTTGTCGCCGGCGTCGCGGCGGCGGCGGGAGAGCATGCCGTCGGACTCGTGGAGGAGGACCAGCTCAGAGCCGTCGGGCAGGGTCTTGAGCGTCTTGAACGGCACGGACTTCGCCCCGTTCTTGACCCGCCAGCACAGGTGCGCGCCGGCCGAGGAGAACCGGATCCAGCGGTCCATGGAGAAGAATCCCCGGTCGGCCAGGTTGAGCATTCCTTCCCGCAGCGTGGAAGCGAGCTCGTCCACCAGCGCGTTCTCGCCGTCGTGGTAGCCGCCGATGGCGGCGCCGACCCAGCGGCGGGACCCGGTCTGGACGTGGGCGACGATGCGGACCTTGGGCTTCGTGCCGCCGGCGGGCACGCCGAACGCCTCTGCCAGCGCGTCGCTATTGAACAGCTCGGCCGTGGTGCCGTCGAAGGAGGTGGTCTCCATGCCGTGCCAGGTCGCCCCGATGCCCGGCTCCACGTCGCCGCGGGCGGCGTCGAGCTCGAACGCCCGCCGTATCACCTGCTCGCCGGACAGCACCCGGGCCTTGGACAGCGCCGGGCCGGTGGGGACCGGGGTGCCGGGCTTGAGGGCCAGCCCGGGCATGCCGAAGGCGGCGCGCAGGATCCCGTCGTAACCGTCGCCCGGGAACAGGCACCCGGCCAGGACGCACAGCACGGTGTTCTTCGCGGTCAGCGCCCGGTCCAGCTGGTGGCCGTGCGGCGCGGTGGCCACCGCCTCGTCGAGGACGCCATCAGCGAGGAGCTCCTCGATCAGGCCGCGGCGGTCCAGGTCCTCCAGTTCCTCCAGCCACAAGCCCGGGCCGGACAGGACCCGGCTGGCCAGGCCCGCCCGCAGCCGGGACCCCTCCTCCCCGGCCGGACCGGCTGCAGCCACGGCGGGCCTTGCCTGCGAGGACGACACGAGCATGGCAAAATGGCGGGACAACGAAGCTCCTGTTGCGGACGGTTTTCGGGTTTGAGCACCTCACGTCCTACCAGGGGCTTTCGCTTGCTCTTCTGGTGCTATAACGCCCGCACCCCCGCACTGTGATCAATCTGCGGCCAGCCCGTCACCAACGGCCAGAGAACCGGACACCAGCAGACATAAGTCCCGGAAGTTAAGGGCAAGTGGGCCAGGGCCTGGCTGGCGCGCCATTGTTACCGGTCGCGGGCGGTGTCGATCGGCCAGAGGACGGGGAACAGTGCCGGGTCGGTGTAGTCGGGGGCGGCGTCGGAGCCGCGGCGGCAGAGATCGTCGTTGCGGTGGTGAGCGGCCGTCCCGTCGGGCAGGGTGTGGTGCCGGTAGCGGTTGCTGCTGGGCTGCAGGTGGATGGCCAGTGAACGCCGGGGCGCTGTGGACTGGTTAGGGCCGCTGCCATGGATAGTGCGGTTGTGGTGAAAGCTGACCTGGCCGCGCTTGAGGACGGCGGGCGACTTGACGACCGTGTGCCCGGCCGCGGTCAGGGCGGTCTCCTGGCGTTCCAGGTCAGACGCGAAGAAGTCCAGCCCGGCCGTGTCCCAGAGATGGCTTGAGTCGATGAAGGTGATTGAGCCACTGCGCTCGTCGACATCGTGGAACGGCACCCAGGCAGTGAGCATGTCTTCTGAGCTGCAGGTCTGCCAGTACTGCCGGTCGGTGTGCCAGCCCACGTTGGCCGAACGATCCGGAGCACCGGCAGGCTTGAACAGCAGCTGGTCGTGCCAGAGACGGATGCCCGTCGCGCCGCTGAGCCGGGCCGCTATGGCCCCGATCGCCGGGTACGCGACAAGGGCCGACAGCTCGTCGACTCGCAGCGAGGCGTAGTCGTTCTTCCGCAAGACATCACCGTTCTCGGGGCGCCAGCCGTCACCTTCGAGGCCGGGAGGACCCGGCCGGTCGCGCTCGCCTGCGTAGAAGCGTTTCATGCCGCGCTCGGCGGCACCGAGGATCTCGGGGGGCAGCACGATGCCGGACAGCCAGAAGCCGTGCTCCCGGTAGGCGGCCACGTCGGCCTCCGTGGGCAGGACATGGTGAAGGCGAGGAGTGATGTTATTCATGGCATCATCCTCGCTGCCCCTGGGCTGCAAGGTCGTGCTGGAAGTGGCGCAAGATGTGGCATATCTTCGGGTCAGTGAGCATCAGCCGGCCGGCCGGCCTGCGCGCTGGCTTTCACGCCGAGCCGGACGCGGGGCACGCGATCGGGCTACTCCACGCGGGCGAGCAGTGGGCGCCCGGCACGTTCGCGATAGGCCGGCACTGCCATGCCGGCTGGGAGCTGTATCTCCAGGCGCACGGTGCGACAAGCTGGCGGGCCGCGAGCGAAGTCCGGCATCTGCTGCCGGGCGACCTGCTCATAGTCGCGCCCCGTATCGAGCACTCTCTCGCTGCCCGCCCGGCGACGAACCACCACTTCTTCTACGCCGCGTTCGACCTTGAGGCGGTCCTCGCGCGTCACCCCGCCGTGCGGTCCCCGTGGACGACTCCACAGGGCTTCTGGCACGTCACGGGCGGCGAGCGGCTGCAGCCCGCATTCCAGACACTCGTCCGCGAGCTCGCTATTCGGCTGCCGTATCCCGGCGAAGGGCTCAGCGTTGCGCTGGATGTCCTTGTCATCGAGGCCACCCGGGTGCTCGCAGCGCCAAGGGCCGCGCCCGTCCTCCTCACCCACCCGGCGGTCGCAGCTACTCGCGACCTGCTCGACGCACATTACGATCGCCGTTGGCGGCTGACCGAGCTTGCCGCCCGCGTGGGGCTGTCCGCTAAGCACCTGCACGAGCTCTTCTCCCGTCACATCGGTGTCACCCCGCACCGCTACCAGCTCGAGCGGCGGATGCGCCGCGCCCGGGAACTTCTCACGGTCACCAGCCTGCCCGTGACCACAATCGCCTTCGAGCTCGGCTTCAGCTCAAGCCAACAGTTCTCACGCACCTTCCGTCAGCAGCACGGCCACACCCCGACTGCGCACCGCGTACAGGCTCGCCCCCAGCGCAGCGCCACCAGAATGTCATCACCAGGCGCCAATCGAACGCTCTGAAGCGGCGCTGGGACTGTCACTGCCAGCCTCCCCAGTTCGACGGACGCGCGCGGAATAGGAACACGTCATGCGGTCGATGAAGGCTCACGATCCGCCGCAGGCTGGACTCCTCCTCAGCCTCGGCAGCCGCGGCTGGCCTGCGGGGACGGCACGAGCATGGCAAAAATGGCGGGACAACGAAGCTCCTGTTCCCGGACGGTTCCGGGTTTCAGCACCCACGTCCTACTAGGGGCTTCGTTGCTTTCCGGGCACTGCCGCGCCCGCACACCGCACGGTGATCAACCTGTGGCCAATTCGTCACCGGATACCAGAGAACCGGGCACCAGTGGACATAAGTCCCGGAAGTTAAGGGCAGTGGTCCCAGGCCTGATGAGAGAGGAGGCGAGCTGCCGGTTTATGGCGTGGAAGCTCGTCGACATGCTGGAAAAAGATATGATGCTGGCGCCGGGAGCATGGGATCGCTCAACCTCGATGCGCGGCCATGGCACCGAGGACGACACCGACTACCTCATCATCACCGTAGAATTGCCGGATAAGGCACCAGCCAGCGCGGCACATGGGTTCCTCGCCGACCTGATCAGAGATCACTTGCAGCGCGCAACCGAAGAAAACCCTGGACATTCAGGACCTTGCTGGACGGATCTCAATTCTGACGACATTATCGACGAAACCGCAGCTCTTCTTCTCCGGGCCGCCGAAGATGCGCGCAAGATGAACCACCTCGCAACCAGGATGCGCATCTTTACAAAGTACATCAAAGTTGCCGGCTCCATTCCTACCCTGGATCTTCCGCAAGCACGAGGCCAGTTCGAAAATGGTTATCCCAGCTATATTGAACGGCTCTACGAGAACTTCCGGTTTCCGGGTTACGACATGAGTTTCGTACACTGGATCTCGTGCTCAGACGGCCGAACGACTCAGCTTCACATGACATTTCTTCCAGCTGATCCCTCCGAACTGACAATGCTTGCGCAGGATATGCTGGAACCGACTGTACGGCGGAGCCTCGGTCTGTGAAACTAGAATTACCGTCGAAAACTACAGGCCCGGGGACATGGGTGGTAGAAAAGGGCCATGACCTTGCTGACACTGCCGGGCGAGGGACCGGGCTTCCCCTATGCCGGCCAGCCGATGCACATCCTCGCGGGCCACGGCGGGCAGCCGCCGGGATTCGCCGCGATGGAGATCACCATCCCGCCTCACTTCGCCGGGCCGATCCCCCACGCGCACGACGGATTCGACGAGGCGATCTACGTGCTCAGCGGACGGCTCCTGGTCCTCGGCGATGATGAGCCACAGCAGGCGCTGCCGGGTTCGATGTTCGTGGCACCCCGCGGGCACAGGCACGGCTTCAGCAATCCCTCTGGCGAGGTGGCCCGGGTGCTGGGACTGTGGGCCCCGCCAGAGCCCGCCCTGGCCTTCATGCGGGACATCGGCGCTGCGCTCAAACCTGATACCCCGCCAGACCCAGACCACATGCGCGAGATCTACGCCCGGCACGCCAGCCGCCTCCTGCCCTGACAACCCGCGGCACGCCCGGGCGCTTCTTCATCCGGCGTCATCCCGCACTCGACTCGGCAATTCGCTGATCCTTCGCTGCCTCGCCCTCATCTCGGCCATGCCGGGCGTCTCCCGGGGCCGGATCCCGGGAGACGCGGGTTCGGTCAGGTACCGGAGGCCATGCAGGCGGCGAGGATGTAGTTCGGGTGGCGGTCCAGGTTCCGGCGGGCTCTGTCATAGCGCAGAATCCAGAATCGTGCGCGGGTCGGCGTGGCGGCGATCTGGACGCCCCTGAGGTCGACGCCGGCATCGAAACTGGTCGTGGCGAACGTGCGGCGGAGCCTGTGCGGATGTGCCCTGGCGACCTGGATGCCGGCGGACTCGGCGAGTCGCCGCAGATCGCGGGTGGCCGCGTGCCGGTCCATCCGCCTGCTGCGGCCGTTGAGCAGGACTGGCCCGCGCGTGCGGTCTGCGATCGCCTGGTCGATGGCCCGGCCGGACGCTGACGGCAGCGTGACCAGCACGATCTTGGTGCCCTTGCCGCACAGGCGCAGCACCCGGTGGCCATGCTCTTCGCCGAGGTCGGCGATACCCGCTCCGGTGACCTCGAAGATCTGCAGGCCGATAAAGGCGATGATCCGGACTACGGCCGGTGGGTCAGGCTTGACACGCCACGCGCCTGGGAACGCCTGGGAAACGGCGAGGAGTTGCCCACCACAGGACAGAGTCCTGGCCTAATCGCCGGGACTAGGTGCCAGGACTGCGTCAGCCACCGTCCGTGGTGATCCGACGCTGCGGCACCAGCGGCCTTCTCAGCGGCAGATGAGTACGCGGTCAAGGTAATGTGAGTGTGGTCACCTGAACGCCGGATTCGCCTGACCTTGGACGGCGCGTACAGGTTAAGGATCCTGCGAATAGTCAGATAGAACACTCGGCGTATCCGTCGGGCTTGGGAGTAGCATCCTGCGAGGTTCGTTCCAAAGGCACTTCCCTGCCCGCCGTTCCAGCATTAAACTCGTATCCTGCGATCTAGCGTTTCGCTGATCATCGGGTCGGCATGAGCCAGGCAGCACGGCGAGTCTTCTGGTTGGCCGACCGGAGCGTTCGAGGTGGGGGGGAGTTGTGAATTGGGTGTGCCTGGTTCAATCCGAGCGGTTCCGGATCGGATCTTTATCAGCTACCGGCGCGAGGATGCGGCTTACCCGGCCGGCTGGTTGTTCGACCGGCTTGCTGACCGATTCGGCAAAGACCACGTCTTCAAAGACGTCGACTCGATCCAGCTAGGCGACGACTTTGTCGAGGTGATCACTAGCGCGGTGGAGTCCTGCAACGTGCTCCTGGCAGTGATCGGTAAGCAGTGGCTCACGATCACCGACGAGCATGGATTGTGGCGGCTCAATAACCCCAACGACTTCGTACGACTTGAGATCGAGGCTGCGCTGGCCCGCAATATCCGTGTCATCCCGATCCTGGTTGAAGGAGCCCAGATGCCCCGCTCCGACCAGCTGCCAGCGAGTCTGGCCAAACTGGCGCGCCGAAACGCCCTGGAGGTTAGCCCGAACCGCTTCGCCTCCGATACCGGTCGGCTGCTGACGGTGCTGGAAAGGACTCTTGCTGACGATCATGCCCGAGACGACCGGGGCGGTGAAGCGGCTCAGGCAAGCGAGCCTCGTCCTGTCGCCAGCGCGGAGACCGCACAGCCACAGCGCGCTTCGTCGGCTGCCGAACAGATTTGGTCCTGGCAGTCAACGAAGAGGCTCGGCCCTGCGTCTGCCCTTAGACCTGCCGCTCAGGATGCCAACAAGGATTCCGTGTATGCCAGTCGCCAGGTCGGCCGTACTGCAGATCCCGTAGCTACCCCTGCGCTGCCAGCCGACAAAGGCGGGCACGTTCTCTGGGCACTAATTCCGGTGCTCACGCTCGGGGTTCTGCTTCCCGTTCCGATCGCCTATGCCGCAAAACGCCTGCGCAGCCCAATACTGTGGTTGGCCGCACTCGCCTACACGATCCTCTGGGTGACGTTGCTGATCGTGATTATAGTGCAGAGCAGCCTGGGCCACCTAAATGCTGCCCTTACTGCCTCCGGCTGGCTTCTGTTTTTTGCTGTGGTTGCTGCGGTGCATGCGCTGTGGCTGCGCCGCCGCGTTTTTGTCGCGCCGAACGCCTCGTTACTACGATTCGGTCCCAGTTATATATCGCCTAAACGACAGCACCGCCATATGGCTTGAGTGTCACACGTTGTCGCTGCGAGCCTGCCACACGGACCGTCCAATTCGGGCACAACTACGGCGGCCCAGCGTATTACTTCAACTTCCGGCTCATCGGCATGACAGTAAGCCGCTTTAGAAACCAACTGATCATTCGTCTGGTGCCTTAAAAACCACCGTGATTGCAGGCAAAAGATGCGAACAATGTTACCGATCCGGCCCATATTGACTTGGGATTGTAGCAACGAGTCTCCTGCGCGCCGTCGGCGGTCACCGTGGATAACCGTGCTCCGGATAAGGGCGGGCAGAGACCATTCTCTGGAACAGGGAGGGGCGGGGATTCATGTGCCAGAGAAATTGGCAGGAACGTCGCTACCCACGACAACCTGACAGGTTGCAGGCCCATCGCTGGACTGCGGATTCCAGACCTGGACCTCGATGCCGTCACGCTCGGTGACAACCAATTGTTACGTCGGGTTTCGTAGTCAGCGAACGGGTCAAGTCCGGCTTGCGCGCGGCGCTTATCCAGCCGCTGGGCGATCCTCAATCGGGCAGGGCCCGAATTCTCCGTCGGTGACGGTGAACTGAGCGCCGTACAGCTAAGGCTGGCCAGGACTGACCCGCACCCTGTCCTCAGAGTAGGCCAGCTGCACCCCACCGCACGACTAGCGTCCACTTGCGTACCTGCGGGCCCGACAGGGAGCTAGGCCGCGCGGGTATTACTGGCTCATTCTCCGACCTGGCCGTCGGCGAGCTCGGAGACGATGTCGAGATGGCCGAGGTGACGGGCGTACTCCTGCAGCAGGTGGAACAAGACCCGCTCCAGTGAAGCAGGCCCGTCCGCGCTCCATCCCTCGCCGGGCCGGCCCACGTCAGCAAGATCATGGGACTCCACCACGGCCCTGCTGCGCGCGGCCTGGGCGTGCAGCGCTGCTACCAACTCCTGCAGTGTCTCGTCATCGGCGACGTACCAGCGGCCATCGCGGTCCTCGGCCCAGGGGTCGCCGACACAGCGACCTTCGAAGCGCCACTCCAGCCAGCGCAGCTCGTCATACGCGACATGCTTGAGCAGTTCGATCGGCGTCCAGCCTGACGGAAGCCGACTGCGCCGCAGCTCGCCGACCGGCAACGCTTCCAGTTTGCTCACCAGCCGGGACCGGAAATAGTCGAGGTAGCCGAGGAAAACCTCGGCACGCGAGGACACCGGAATGGCGGGTTCAGGGAAAGGCAGGCTCACGAGGACAAGCCTGCAGCACCGATGTGAGAGGACGGCACGGGGCCTGCCACGGCTTGACGACGCGGCACGCGGTCTAGCGATCTCGAGCAACAGCGCGCTACACGGCAGGAAGCCGTGCCGGTATAGCGGCGATCGAATGTATCTGAACGTCCACATCGGCCTCCGTATAGCGGGGGAGAAAGACTCTCCCTCGCAACGTCAGGGGGCATCGTGGCAGGTAGCGCAGTTCAGGTGGTGGATGCGGTACGGGCCGCGCCAGGGCGGACGGGACGGGTCGCGCCGGTGTGGTGCCCGGCTGTATTCGGGCAGCTACGTCAAGGTGGCCTGTATCCCGTCCGGCCGGCCCGGGAATTGCTAGCAGGAAGATTGGCATGATGCGGTACTCCAGCGCCAACGTGACCGGATCAGTTCCTCAAGCGGCCTCAGGCCCGGCCAGCGCCGACGGCAGGCCTGCGCCAGGCCGGGCCGTGTCCGACATCATTCTGGCCGTAACCGAATGCCAGGTTACTCCGGGTGAGACGGCCTGCTTTCCATTTGCGGCGCGTACAGCGTACGGGATTCCATCCGTTCATGACTTCAATGTCATCTCGGACAACCCGGATTTCAACCCGGAGTGGGTCCGCCTCCGCCGGTCGGCTGGTGACAGTTACGGCCCGCAATACATCCTCGAGATCAACCCCAATGATATCGGGCGCTCTCAGTATGGCGCTTATCCGCTCCGTCTATCGTGGGGAGAAGCCGGGACGTACCGCTACGCCGC
>JBAUAY010000837.1:0-29698 GCA_049676235.1 Streptosporangiaceae bacterium | reverse complement strand
CCCGAGCCGCTCGCCTACCTGGGCGTGCAGGCCACCCGCTGGTCCCTGGCCGGGGCCGACCGCCACTCCGGCCGCAGGAACCTGTGGCTCCGGGCGCTGGACGTGGCCGGCCTGGGCTTCGACTCCTAAGGTGTTTTCCTCGGTCGCGGCGAGTGAGTTCATCGACGCGCTGACCATCGCCGGGATGGCGGCCGGGCTGAAGGAGCGGCTAGAGGCTGCTCGCGGTCACTAGGATCCCGTATGACCGAACAGGCCGAGAGGGCTCGGCCCGGTGAATTCGACGCGGAGGACAGTCTGGCCGCTCGGCAGCACCACGGTCACCGTCCGGGCCGGGCGGAGCTGCGCATTGAGCTGGGCATTGGCCGGGCTCAGGTCGGCACGCACTGCTCGCGCGTAGGCGGAGCTAGTCATGTGGGCGGTCTGATCATTCCCGGCCAGGTCGGCAAAACGGAGCGGGATGCCTGCGCTGGCGCCCGAGCTGATGTTCCCGAACTGTACGATTTCGATCGGCTGCTGCGCGGCCAAGGACGCCAGGGCCAGCACCAGCCGCGAGTCGACCTGACCGGCGGTCAGCTGGTTCCTGGCTACATCCGAGATTTTGATCTGGGAAGCGGTCAGCAACGCGGCGCCGGCTGTCTTCCTTTCGGCCAGGTCCGCGCTGAGCGCGGCCTGGTACGCGACAGCCCCGTCGGGCGCGATCACCCGGACGGTGACGCCCGCGGGCCCGGAGCCGAAAGATGCGAGGACCGCCGGCGCCCAGGCCGTGTCGAGGCTGCTGCCGAACAGGGAATGGACGACGGCCGTTTCCACGATCACCGCTGAGCTCAGCGGATCAGGCGAGGTCGGCCCGAGCACGAGCAGGTCGTGCGAGGGGAACCCGTGCGCAGTGAGCGCGGCATACATCACCTCGTCGCAGGCCACGGGGCGGTTCCGGCTGACCTGCTGGACTATCCAGGCGGCCGCCTGGTTGCGGTTCGCCGCCTCCTGGCGCAGCTGGGTGGCGCTTAGCTGCGGGCCGCTGGATGGCGAGCGGGCGAAATGCTCAACCGCCGCGACGGCCAGCGCCCCGACGGCGACGAAAGTGATTACCGCCAGGGCGAGTTGGCGAACCCTGAGCCGGCGGCGGCCCGGCATCTTCGGCCTGCCTGGCCGCCGCGGCGTCGGCCGACTCGTCCGGGCCGGAACGGCCGCTGGTTTGTGACCTGCCTGCCTGCTCCCGGCAGGCTCGGTCTTCGTGGCGGGCTGGGGTGTGACGGCCGGCTTGAGCCATTCGGTGAGCTCGTCGTCCTTGACAGCGTGCTCAGGCTGGACTGCCTGCTCGCGCTGGGCGCTTCGCTTGCTGTGCCCATTTGTCTGCGGCGACTCGGTTATTGCAGCGGGCTGGGGCGTGACGGCCGGCTTGAGCCATTCGGTGAGCTCGTCGCCTTCAACAGCGGCTTCAGGCTTAGCAGCGGCCTCAGGCTTAGCAGCGGGCTCAGGCTTAGCAGCGGGCTCAGGCTTTGCGGTGCGACCGGGCTTGGCGGTACGGCCAGGCCTGACGGCAGACTCGGGCTTGGTGCTGCGCTTGGCGTGCCCGTTTGTCTGCGGCGGCTCGGTCGTACGCTCCTGCTTCGGGGCGGCCGCCCGGGCACGCTCGGCCTCGACGGCCGCCTTCATGCGCTGCCGCAATTCCTCCGATAGGGCCGGAGACGCCGAAGACAATGACGGAGCTGACGGGGGCGGCCCTTGCCGGGCCGCACCTCGCATACGCTGGGGCAATTCCTGGCCCCTGTCCTCATCTCCCATGCGGGTCTAACCCCCTGAGCGGTGCGCAGGTGCAGAAAGGGCGAGGCGGACCGCACGGTATAGCGGAGCACAGGATCCGCAGCTATTCAAGTGAGAGTACGAATCGTGATAGGAAATCCGCAGATTCCCGATCATGACCGGTCTCCTGGCTCCGCACCGCCGTGCGGCAGCAAGGGGATTTTCTCCCGCAAAATTTCCGGAATACACCTCCTGCGGAAGATCCTGCGGTTACGGTCTGGTTTGCGGTGTCCATATTTCGTACGGAAGCGCTGCGTTAGGTGACACCCTCAGCACAGCAGGTCAGCTATGAGGGGGCTCGTAAAGGCACCCCTTTATGCCTTGACACCAGGCAGGTGCCACCTATGGACCAGCGCCCAGCGACCCGGCAGTCAACGGAGCCTTCCACGTCGGCAACGACGCTCCCCGAACCGACGACTGCTGCCTCGCACCGGCCTGCACGACCTGCGCGGCTTTGGATCCCGCGCAGCTGGTCACTAGCGGCCATACTCGCTGTTCAAGCGGTCCTATCGCTCCGGCTTGTTCGGGCCGATACGGTGTTCCAGGACGAGGCCCTGTACTTGTGGGCCGGTCATCTGGAATGGGCAAACGTGCTGCATGGCACCCCGATACCCCAGTTCCCCTCGTACTTCTCCGGGGCCCCGGTCATATACCCGCCGCTGGGCGCGCTGGCCGACAGCCTTGGGGGCCTGACCGCGGCAAGGATCCTGTCCCTGGCCTTCATGCTCGGGGCCACCGTCGCGCTGTGGGCCACTGCTGACCGGCTGTTCGGGCGCCGGGCCGCGTTCTTCGCGGCCGCGCTGTTCGCCGTCCTCGGCCCGGCGCTGCACCTGGGCTCGTTCGCCACCTACGATGCCATGGCGATGTTCCTGGTCGCGCTCGCCGCCTGGCTCGTCGTCCGGGCCGGGGACCGGCAGGACGCGACCGTCTGGATGCTGGCGGCCGGAGCTGTGCTGGCACTAGCTAACGCGACCTCGTATGCATCGGCCCTGTTCGACCCCGTCGTGATCCTGCTCGCCCTGGTCACCGCCTTCCCGAAGCCGGGCGGCAAGCTCGCCGCCGGGCGCGCCATTACTCTGCTAGCTATCGTGGCGGTGCTGCTCACCCCGGCCGTGCTAATCGGCGGAAGCCGCTACATCCACGGGATCGACATAACCACGCTGCAGCGGGCGGCCGGTACCGACTCCCCTCTCTCTGTCGTCGCCCATTTCTGGTCCTGGACGGGCGTTATCGTGGTGGCCGCTTTCTGCGGCGTGGTCATCGGCTGGGTCAGCCAGCCAGGGCGCGCGCAGACGTGGCTCCTGACACTGCTGGCTGTCGCCGGGCTCCTCGCGCCGGCCGAGCAGGCGAGCCTGTACACCACAGCCTCACTGAACAAGCACGGGGCTATGGGCGCCTGGTTCGCGGCCATCGCCGCAGGTTACGCGGTCGATAAGCTCATCGAGACGTCGCCCGCGGGGTTCATGCGCGCCGTGACCTGCGGGGCCTGCGTAATCGCGCTTTGCTTCCCCGTCACGCTCGGGGCTGCCCAGTCATGGACGTTCTCGACCAGCTGGCCTAACTCGTCCGCCTTCATTACCATATTCCGCCCGCTGGCGGATCACGGTAACGGGCGCATGCTGGTCGAGGACCCGTCTATCGCGGAGTACTACTTGCCTGCCGGGAGGCAGTGGGAGCGATGGTCTAGCACACGGAACATCGTCCTGCCGTCAGGGGCCCCTACCGGCGGCCCGAGCGCCAAGGCGGGGATTGTCGGTGCCGGCAACGCAGGCACCTTCGGCATGTACATCGCCGAGGGCTACTTCTCTCTCATCGCGCTGAACTTCGCCGACACGACATCCCTGGACCGGATCATCGCCGCGGACATTCACCGCAACCATCACTACCATCCCGTACAGGTCGTGCCCTACGGCCTCGGTCCGGTCGGCCCGGCGCCAGGTGAATACGTGATCTGGCAATACGAGCCACAGTCGTGAGTGCCCTGCGGGCAGCTGATACCGGCACCATCGCACGACGGGTTACCGCCTCGGACAGACGGCACCAGCAGTGCCAGCTAGTGCCTCCGCATCCCCCAGATGACGACGAGAAATACTCCTATATCGAGCGGAACCTGCGCTACCTGACGACCGTGATCCTCATCGGCTCGTGCTGCCTGATCATTAGCCAGGTCAGGTTCGAGACCCAGGACCTGGTGCTCTCGCCTTTCCTGCTCTTCACCGGCACCTACGTCGTGTATCAGGCCATCAGCCTGCCGGTGAATTTCGCGGGCGCCGGGTTCGACCTCGCCGCCCACCGGGCCTGCGTCGCAGCGTGGCACCCGCCGTCCTATCCGGACGTGGACATCTACCTGCCCATCTGCGGCGAGCCGATCGAACTGCTCCGCAATACCTGGACCGCCGTGTTGGACCTCATCGAGGACTACCAGGGTCAGGCGCGGGCCTACGTCCTTGATGACGGGCCATCAGAGGAGGCCCGCTCGATGGCCGGGTCGTTCGGCTTCTCCTATATCCACCGGACCGACTGGCCCGTCGGCAAGAAGGCCGGCAACCTGCGTTACGCCTTCGCCCGCACCAGCGCCGAATACCTGGTCATCCTGGACGCGGACTTTGCGCCGCGCCGGGACTTCCTCGCCGAGACGCTGCCCTACCTGGATGATCCCGCGATCGCGATCGTGCAGACCCCGCAGTACTTCAGGACCAGCAGGGCGCAGACGTGGATCGAGCGGGCTGCGGGGCCGATCCAGGAGGTGTTCTACCGTACGGTTCAGGTGTCCCGCCAGCGGCTAGACGCGGCCGTCTGCTGCGGGACCTCAGCGGTCTACCGGCGGACCGCGCTCGAGCCTCAGGGCGGCCCGACGCTCATTCCCTACGCCGAGGACGTGCACACCGGGCTCGATGTGCGCCGGGCCGGCTGGTCCATGGTCTACCTGCCGATCCTGCTTTCGACTGGGATCTGCCCCGACAATATCGACGCGTTCGTGCGGCAGCAGTACCGCTGGTGCTCCGGGAACGTGGGCATCGTGTTCTCGTGGCGGCTGTGGTCGATACCCATGCGCTTCCCGGCCCGGCTGGCCTACATCTCCGGGTTCTTCTACTACGCCTACACCGCCCTGATCACGTTCTTCGGGCCCGTCATGCCCATCGTCATGCTGGCCTTCCTGCCCGGCCAGGTCCGGCTGCGGAACTTCGTCGTCCTGCTCCCGGCGATGCTGACCGGGTTCGTGCTGTATCCCCTGTGGCACCGGTCCAGGTTCGGGCCGGGGATCTGGCCGCTGGGCATCGCGCGCGGCTGGGCGCACGTGTTCGCCATCTGGGATGGCGCCTGGGGCAAGTCAATGAGCTGGCACCCGACCAGGACGCCGGGAAGCTCACTGCGGCGCTTCAGGATCGGGATCACCTGGTGGAGCGGCAGCGTGGCCATGCTGTGGCTGGCGCTGGCCATCTGGCGGACGGCGACGCTGGGCTCCCCGCAGTTCGCGGTCCTGCTGTTCTTCGGCCTGCTCAACCTCGCCGTGGTGGGTCGCGTCATCTTCCCCGGAGGCCAGGTCGCATGAAGTCCCGGCTGGCGATGTTCCTGGCTGTTGCGCTCGCGGCGGGCGCCGTCGGTGTCACGGCCGGCCGCCTAGTCCGGTCCACCGCCACCAGCCAGCCGCCGACCGCGCACGCCACCCTGGCGCCCGAACTGGCCGCCTACCTGGGTGTCTTCGAACCTGGGGCGCCACCTGACTATGGCGTGGTTGCGGGCTTCGGCAAGATGGCGGGCAGGCAGCCGAACATCGTGGGATATTACAGCGGCTGGGCGCAGCCGTTCGACATACCGTTCGCGCAGACGATCCGCAGGCATGGCGTGATCCCGTTCGTGCAGATCGATCCGACGGCCGCCTCTATCTCGGCCATCGCATCCGGCACCTACGACGACTACCTACGCTCGTATGCCGGCAGCGTGCGCAACTTCCGTCACGCCGTGGTCATCGGCTTCGGACACGAGATGAATGCCTCCTGGTACTCATGGGGCTACAAGCACGTCCCAGCCGCGACGTTTGTGGCCGCCTGGCGGCACATCGTGACGCTGTTCCGCCAACAGGGCGCGGACAACGTCACGTGGCTGTGGACGCTGGAGGCAGATCAGGCTGACACCGGGCCGATCGCCTCCTGGTGGCCGGGCGCGCAGTACGTCACGTGGGTCGGCATCGACGGCTACTATTACCGCTCCTCCGACACCTTCGCCAGCGTTTTCGGCCGGACCATCAATCAGGTGCGGGCCTTCACCGACAAGCCGGTGCTGCTGTCGGAGACTGCGGTCGGGCCAGACGCGGGCCAGTTCGCCAAGATACAGAACCTTTTCCAGGGGATGGCCGCGTACAAGACGCTCGGGCTGGTGTGGTTCGACAAGACCCAGTACGGCGGGATTGACCGACAGGACTGGAGGCTCGAAGACAACCTGCAGGCCGAGATTTCATTCCGGCTGGGTGTGCGTGACGAACTAACGCCGAATCCTCCCACTGGTTAGACAAGGACACCCGGCATTATGAGCAGCGCTAACAAAGTCGGACAGACTTCGCGTACCGGTACATGCGCCGCAGTGTCCTCACTATTCTCTTCCGGCCTCGCACGCCCGAGCGGCCGACGCCGCGCCTCCTTTTTCCCGCTTACCGGAAATATCAGTAAACAGCACTCTTCTGGGAAAAATGAACTGTATCTTTTCGTAGGCGGCATTTTTGTCTTTGGAAGGGTCTCGCCACGGTATGTGATGTCGCCAGTACAGTGCGCGGGTTGTTGGGTGCAGCCAAGGTGCCTGGTATCCCCTGATAGCAGGCAGGTGCGACCTATGGATCATCAGCAGAGCAACAAATTGGCTGACCTTCTTTCACCACCGCGGCTGATTGGAAGCGTCTGCTCAGAACGACGGTCAGAAGCCCTGGCGACTGGAGCTCGGAGCTGATCGGCAGCCAGCGGTCACCGGGGGATGCCGGGCAGTTTGAAGCGGCCCGGCATCTGGTTGATGTTGCGCTGCCAGAAGTCAGGTCTGTCCCCGGTGTCACCCAAGGTCATAGTGGCCAAGTGCGGACCGCTCGCAGTGCCGACGGACGGCCCGGCAAGCGTAGCCTGGCGATCGCACCGTGGCCACTGCTCGCGGTCCTAGTCGTTCAGGCCGTTCTGTCCCTTCGGCTCATATGGTCCAATACAGCATTTCAGGATGAGGCTCTCTACTTGCGGGCCGGGCATCTGGAATGGGCTCGGTGGCTGCACCAAACGCCGATCCCGAACTTTCCTGCGTACTTCTCCGGGGCGCCTGTTATCTACCCGCCGCTTGGCGCTCTTGCGGACGGTATCGGAGGCCTTGCCGCCGCGCGCGTCCTGTCGCTGTGCTTCATGCTCGGGGTCACGAGCCTGCTATGGGCCACGACAACTCGCCTTTACGGGCAGCGGGCAGCACTCCTGGCTGCGGGATTGTTCGCTACCCTCGCTGGCACACAATTCCTGGGCGCCTTCGCGACCTTTGACGCGATGGCGTTGTTCCTGCTAGCTCTGGCCACATGGCTAGGCGTCCGGTCTGCTGACTGTCAATTCCGTGCACGGGCAGTTCTTCTCATTACCACTGGCATCATCCTGGGTGTAGCTGACGCCGTGAAGTACGCAACTGCCTTGTTTACTCCGGTGGTGCTCGTTGTCGTGGCATTGGCAGTATGGCGGCAGCACGGGGGTGGTGCGTGGCTGGCGGCCCTTCTGGCCGTACTTTGCTCATGGGTCATGCTGGTCGTCGCAGCCGTCGTGGCTGGCGGCCGGCAATACTGGCTGGGCATCACGACTAGCACCCTTGCCCGTCCGCAGGCAAATGTCCCTGTGACGACCGTTCTTCGGAGCGCGTACGTATGGACAAGCCTGATTCTCGTCCTCGCCGTCCTTGGCGTGGTGCTTGCCAGTCGCAGCAAAAAACGGGAAAAACTCCTGCTCGCCGTCCTGACGGCCGCCGCTCTGCTAGCCCCGGCCGAGCAAGCGAGGCTCCATACAACGGTCAGCCTCCAGAAGCACGTGGTATTCGGCGCATGGTTCGCGGCGATCGCAGCGGGCTACGCGATGGCGCGCTTGAGCAGAGTCGACCCAGGCCATGGGTGGGCACCAGTCATGGCGCTGCCGATAGTCGCGTCGACGCTATTCGGCTCGATGGGACAGGCGGCCTTGCTCTATGAGGTCTGGCCGCACTCTGCCGATGTCGTCGCTGTCCTCCGCCCAGCGATCCACTCTCACCCGGGCAACTACCTGGCGGAAGACTATGATGTTGAGGCCTACTATCTGCGCGCCGAAGTTCCCTGGCAGCGGTGGTCAAGCACCTATTACTTCAGTTATCCAGGGGCACTTCCAGGAGCACCGTCCTACGAAGCAGCGATCAACAGCCATTACTTCTCCCTCGTGATCCTCAACTTCGGTGATACCGCGGCTACCGACATCCAGATAGCTGCTGACATGCGCCATACAGGCGGCTACTACGTCGTAGCCCGCGCAGGCCGGTTCACCATATGGGCATCACGGGTGCCGACGCCTGCCCGGCGATCCAGGGGGAATCGTGCCCCTTACTAAGCCTTCGGTCGCTGAGCAGCCGCAGGAGATTTACCTGCCACGGCCACCCCACCGCCGGGAAAAGTACGGGTACTTCGGCAAGCAACGCCGCTGGGTGTTCGCCTGGCTGCTCATCGCGTCCGCCGGGGTGCTCTACGGGTACGTCCATGTGGCCGAGCGGGCCTGGGCTGTCTCTCCGTTTATGTGGCTGCTGCTCATGGTCATGGTGCCACCAGTTGTGGTCAACTTCTGGCTGCGAATCGGACATCCGCGGCTGACCCTGGCAGAGCACGAGGCCGCCGTGGCCAGCTACCGGGAGCATGGGGAGACGGTGGACGTGTTCCTGCCCAGCTGCGGTGAGCCGCTAGCGGTGCTGAACAACACCTTCCGGTACGTGAGCAAAATGAACTGGCGCGGCCTCAAGACCGTCTACGTGCTCGATGATTCGGCCAGGGAGCAAGTACTCGACCTCGCGGATCAGTACAACTTCCGGTACATCGCGCGTCCCAATCCGGGGGAGATGAAGAAGGCCGGTAACCTCATCCACGCTCTTGGCGTCAGCGATGGAGACTTCATCGCGGTAATTGACGCCGATTTCGCGGTGCGCCAGGAGTTTCTCTACGAGATCATGCCCTACTTCTCCGATCCCCAGGTCGGCATCGTCCAGACAGCCCAGTACTTCGATGTGAGCAATCGATCATTCTCCTACATCCAGCGCTATGCCGGGACGCTCCAGGAGATCTTCTTCCGGTTCATCCAGCCGGCCCGGGACCGCTACAAGGCGGCGATCTGCGCAGGCACGAACCTGGTTTACCGCCGCGCAGCCGTCGTGGCCGCAGGCGGCTTCGCGCAGGTGCCGATCGGTGAGGATGTGCACTCCGGCGTGAAACTGTGGTGGGCGGGCTATGAGACCCGTTATCTTCCCCTCTGCCTGGCCAAGGGCGTGGCGCCCACCGATTTCGCGTCACTGACCAATCAGCAAGCCCGCTGGTGCCGTTCTTCAATGTTGCTGATGATCGAGAAGCATTTCCAGGAGGCGCCGTTCACCTGGAAGCAACGGGCGGCCTTCTGGGCAGCATTCCTCTATTACATGTCATCGGCCGCGTTGCTGCTCACCGGACCGTTTCCGACGCTGACGATGATCTGGTTCTATCCGCAGCACGTCTACCCGCACAACTACCTGCCGATCCTGCCGGCGCTCGCGGCAACCCTCTTTGTTTTCCCGCTGCTGAGCCGCGGCTGGCGGCCTAGGATTTGGCGGGTTTGCGTGAGCAATTCGTGCTGTCATATGGATGCGGTGTGGTACGCGATACGGGGGCGTGTCGCTGAGTGGGTCCCGACGGGCGCCTCGCCCGACGGGGGACAGGTTCCCGTGACGGTAAACCGGATCCTATGCAGCTGGATTGTGCTTGTTCAGCTGCTCCTCTGGTCGGGCCTGGCGCTGCGAGTGCACCAGTACGGCTGGCAGCGGTACTGGGCGACAGAGGTCCTCGGTGGCGTGCAGCTCTACATGCTGGCGCCGCTGATGACTCCCAGCAAGGGCGTCTGGAAGCGCGCCCAGCCGAAGGAGGTAGCAGCTTGAAGCATCGCAGCGATAACCGCCGAAGGCGGCGTCGGCGGATCGTGACGACTACGATGGCAATCATTGCCGCGGCTGCGATAGCGGCGAGTGTCAGCTTCTACAATGTCAACAGCAAATCCGCGGCCCCCCCCGGGCCGCTGCCGGTCCAACTGCCCGCAACGCCCCAGTCCTACCTAGGGGTGTATGCAAACGGAGCCCCATCGTACGCCGGGGTGACAGCCTTCACGAGCGCTACCGGGGCCAGGCCAGATGTGGTTACGTACTACAGCGGATGGTTTGTGCCTTTCCCGGTCAGTTTCGCCATGACCGCGGCCAATATCGGTGCAGTGCCGCTCGTGCAGATGAATCCAGATGGCGTCAGCATCGCCGCCATCGCTTCCGGGCGGTACGACGGCTACCTGAGCGCCTACGCTGAGGCCGTCCGCGCCTACCGCCACCCGGTCATCCTGAGCTTCGGCCACGAGATGAACGGCACCTGGTACGCCTGGGGCTACCGGCACACGTCACCGGCGGCGTTCGTGGCCGCCTGGCGGCACATCGTCACGCTGTTCCGCGCGCTCGGAGCACGGAACGTGACCTGGCTGTGGACGGTCAACATCGTCAACGACACGCAGCACGGCAGGATCCCTCCCCCGGCCCCGTGGTGGCCTGGCAGCTCCTATGTCACCTGGGTGGGGATCGACGGCTACTACCTCAAGCCGTCCTGGCAGTTCGCTCCCTTGTTCGGGCCGACCATCGCCAAGGTTCGCGCGCTGACCAGTGACCCGATACTCATCGCCGAGACAGGCGCGACGTCTGCCGCCGGCCAGCCAGCGAAGATCGCCGACGTTTTCGCTGGCATCCACCTCTATGGGCTACTCGGGTTCGTATGGTTCGACGCCACAAATTACCAAGGCCAGGACTTCCGCATCAACAGCCCCGCGGCTTTCGCCGCGTTCCGTAATGGTGCCAGTACCTTCACCAGGCCTGGGTCATGAACGGCCCGCCGCGGGGGACGTGCTACGCGCGTGCGTCGTCAGCAATTGGCCGAAGCACCTACGTGAGCTGGCGAAACGAGCTGCCCTTGTGAGCGCTACCGGACAAGACTCACAAGAACCACGGGTGAACGCAGCCACCGCTGCCGCTTGGCGACGGCACCTACGCGCCCACCAAGCACTTCCCCTACCCCCGGATGACGACATAAAGCGTGCGTGCGGGCCCCAGACGACGGACTCCGCCACTATCGGTTCACCGACCGTGATTGCCCTCGACTGCGCTGACTCGCAACGGGCAGGGATCGCCGCGATGATCCGCCTCGCGAGAGCCGATGCGCCGAGCGGGCCACCCCCATTGGTGAACTCCCATGCGCCACGGCCCGAGGCACCGGCATCACCGCAAGGCCTAGCCGCCAATTCCGCTCCTGCCCGGACGGCAGCGGCCATCGCCCTGTCGGCCCCGGTAATAGATCGGCCCGGGATTACTGTGCGACAGGCCCCAGTGACTCCCGATGGCTTGTCGGTCACGACGACTCAGCCAAACCGGATGCAAAGAACGGGGTGGAACAACCGTAGCCTGCTGTTGCTCATGATCATCCTGACCATCCAGGCCGTCCTGTCCCTGCGGTTGATGTGGAGCAATACGGCCTATATTGACGAAGCTACCTACCTGTGGGCCGGTCATCTGGAGATCGCGCACTGGCTGCACGGGGCTCCGGTCCCGCTGTTCCAGACCTGGTTCTCAGGCGCGCCTGTCGTTTACCCGGTCATCGCCGCGGTCGCGGACAGCATCGGTGGCCTCATCGGGGCGCGCATTCTCAGCCTCGCATTCATGATCGGCGCGACTGCCCTGCTGTGGAACATCACCTCGAGGCTATTTGGCCGCCGGGCAGCGTTCTTCGCCACGGCGCTGTTCGCAGTACTCGGCCCTACCCAGTTTCTCGGCGCGCTCGCTACATACGACGCAATGGCCTTGCTCCTGATGGCAATATCCGCATGGTGCGTCGTCGCGGCCCGGGATCATTGCGATTCGACATTGCTGCTTGTAGCAGGCGCCGTCGCACTTGCCCTCGCGAATGCCACCAAGTACGCGACAGCGTTGTTCGACCCGGTCGTTGTCGTCCTCGCTGCGCTGGTCATTGCCCAAAAGCACGGCGCCAAGCCCGCGCTCGGTCGCGCTGGATACCTTGCGGCCTTCGTGACCGCCCTTGTCGCGGTGCTCCTAGCTCTCGGCGGCCCCTTCTACATGGCTGGTGTCATGTACACGACGCTCGCACGGGCTGTAGGTGATAACCCGCCTTTGCTGGTGCTCGAGGACTCATGGAGGTGGGTAGGCACCGTCTGCATCCTTGCTTGGATCGGCGTCATCATAGGCTCACGCCGAGACGGCAGGGGGCAGGCGATGGTATTGACCATCCTGGCCGTCGCCGGGATGCTAGCCCCCCTGGAACAGGCGCGCATCCATACGATCACGTCCCTGCACAAGCATGTTGATTTTGGTGCATGGCTCGCCGCCCCCGCTGCCGGGTGCGCGCTGGCACATCTCTCGCGCATCAGCAAGCACAGGAGCCTGAGCTTGGTGGTTGCTGGATTGATGGCCGCGGCCATCCTGCCCGTTGGAGCCCTCGGCTCGGCACAGGCTAGGGATCTTTTCCGAGAATGGCCCGATTCCTCTCCGGCCATCGCTCAACTCCGCACTCTTACCCGGTCACACCCAGGCAACTACCTAGCTGAGGACTACGACATCCCTGCCTACTACTTGGAAAGCAGCGTCTCCTGGCAGCGGTGGTCGAACACCTGGTATTTCTCCTATGCTCCGCTGGGTACACGTCGGCCCCTGACCGGCGTTGCCGCCTACCAAGCAGCGATCGCCCAGCATCACTTTTCGCTGGTCGTCATGGACTTCCAGGCGACACCTGGAACGGACAGTCAGATCGTCACCGCCATGCAAAATGTGGGCGGTTATCAGGTCGTTGCCGTGGTGCCTTCCTCTGTCGGCCAGTACACGGTCTGGGCGTACCGTCCGCCTCAGCAATCGGAGCGCCCGCATGGTCACCGCTGAAAGCGCGCTTTCCCGGAACGGCCCCGGGCGGCACAGAAGATACGGACTCGGCCTGCCCACCGCGCCATCCGATACGGAGAAGACAGGCTATGCCGACCGGAACCTAGCTTTGATCATCCGCACTTCACTGGCCAGCTTTGGTGCTCTGCTGATCAGCCAGGTCCGCTTCGTGTTCCTGAGCCCGGCATTCACATGGTTCTTTCTGCCCTTCCTGACGTTCACCATCGCCTACTACGTCATCTCCCTGTGCGTGAACGTCAGGACCCGCGGATTCGACCTGGAGGCGCACCGCGAGCTCGTTGCCTCGTGGCGGCCAGTCCGCTACCCGTCCTTGGACATCTTTCTGCCTGTCTGCGGTGAACCGCTCGCCGTCCTACATAACACGTGGGCGAACGTCTTTGAGCTCATCCGGGCATACCCCGGCACTTCGACTGCCTATGTCCTCGACGATGGAACTGACGAGCGCGTGCGAGTGACGGCGGAGAACTTCGGGTTCAGCTGGATTGCGCGCCCTAATCGTGGCTGGATGAAGAAAGCTGGCAACCTACGGCACGGATTTGCCTGCTCATCCGGCGACTTCATCCTCGTCCTTGACGCAGATTTCGCGCCCAGGCCCGACCTGACTGCCGAGATGCTTCCGTACTTTGACGCTGACCGCTCGCTGGGTATCGTCCAGTCCCCACAGTACTTCCGCACCCGCGGACGTATGTCATGGATGGAGCGCGGCGCTGGTGCAGTTCAGGAGCTATTCTACAGGCTCGTACAGGTCTCACGGGATCGGCATGACGGCGCGATATGCGTGGGCTCTTGTGCGATCTACCGCCGTGAAGCGCTGGCGACGAACGGCGGCACGACGCTGATCGAGCACTCCGAGGACGTGCACACCGGGTTCGATCTGCGCCGCGCTGGCTGGGGCCTGCGCTATATCCCCGTCCCCCTGGCGGCCGGGCTGTGTCCGTCCGACCCGGATTCCTACCTCACCCAGCAGTACCGCTGGTGCGCCGGGTCCATGTCGTTGCTCGGATCCAGGAAATTCTGGGCTACGCGGATGCGCTGGCGAACTCGGTGCTGCTACCTGTCCGGGTTCTGCTACTACGTGCACACTGCCCTGTTCACGTTCCTTGCCCCAGCGATCCCCCTCGTGATGCTGATCCTCATACCAGAGCGGGTTCGGCTGATCAACTACATATTCATCATCCCGTCAATTATCTACAACCTGGTTGTTTTCCCCGCCTGGCACCGCTGTCGGTTCGGCCCCGAGGCTTTCATGGCCAAGCTGTTGTACGGGTGGGCCCACTTGTTCGCCCTCTGGGACATCTGCCGCCGTAAGCGAATGGGCTGGCAGGCCACTGGTGGGGGTAAACGGAAGGCCGGAACACGTCGCGTCTGGGTCGGCGTGACGGTCTGGAACGGCGGTACCGGACTCGCCTGGGTGACGCTGGCGGTGTGGCGCATGACCCGCTTCGGCCCGACTTTCGTCCCTCTCCTCGCCTCGGGCCTGCTTGCTTGCGCTATCACCTGGATGGCGCTTTGCGCGCGCCGCAACCATTCACGCGTTATAGGAGGAGCTCCCTAGGTGAAGCTGATGCGGATCGTTACAATCATGGCGGCAATCGTTGCCGCCGCCGCGATAACCGTGGCTGCTGGCATCCACGACAAATCCACAGCCGCGAGACCCCCCGCTCCAGCAGCGCCGCACCCGGTCACTCTTCCCGCTAAGCCAGGGACCTACCTCGGGATCTATGTGCCCGGGGTACCTGACTCGTACGTCCCTGTGACGGCGTTCACGATGGCTACCGGAGTCAGGCCGGGCGTGGTGGTCTACTACAGCGGATGGCTGGAACCCTTCCGGACCAGCTTTGCCACGACGGCGGCCGAACATGGCGTGGTGCCACTCGTGCAGATCGAGCCGACCGGCATTAGCCTCGCCGCGATCGCGTCCGGGCGTTACGACCGGTACCTGAGTTCCTACGCTGAGGCCGTTCGGGCCTATGGCCGCCCTGTCATCTTGAGCTTCGGTCACGAGATGAACGGGTCGTGGTATTCCTGGAGCCACCGGCACTCATCCCCGGCGGTGTTTGTCGCCGCCTGGCGGCATATCGTCACCGTGTTCCGCGCAGTAGGCGCCGAGAATGTGACCTGGCTGTGGACCGTCAACATCATCAGCAAGCAGGGTGGCATCCCGGCCCCGGAGCCTTGGTGGCCCGGCAGTTCGTATGTGACATGGGTAGGAATTGACGGCTACTACACCAAGTCGTCTACGACGTTCGCTCCCTTGTTCGGGCCTACCATCTTCGCCGTGCGCACGCTGACCAGTGACCCGATACTCATCGCCGAGACGGGCGTGGCGCCCGCCGCAGGGCAGCCAGCTAAGATAGCGGATCTGTTCGCTGGCATTCGCACTTACGGGCTGTTGGGGTTCATGTGGTTCGACACCATCGGAGCGCAAGACTGGCGCCTCATCAGCGCGCCCGCAGTCGCCGCATTTCGCCAGGGCGCCGAGGCTTACAGACTTGCGTCATGAACGATCGGCTGCGCTTGCCTATGCTGGATGCCGCGTACTTGAGGGATGACCGACGCCGTCTGCACGACTTGCCGCAGATCCACGGCTGCGTCGGAGCAGGGTAACACCCCCGGTCTGTGCGGCGCCGGACCACCGGAGGGCCTGGCTGCCAGAGTGCGTGGACCTAGCGGTAGTTAAATACGGAGGTAGAGGTGCAGGCCGCAGCCTGCCGCGACCGAGTTGATCAGGGCCTTGCAGCTGCGGGGGCGGGGGCGCTTTGGGATCATGCCAGCCACCAGCGCTGCGGCGGGTTTTCGGCGAACCAGGCGGCCCAGCAGAACGTGCAGTTCACCAGGGCCTGGTGGCGGCGGATGGCGGTGTAGGAGCGGACCTGGAAGTCGGCCCAGCCCAGCTCGTCCTTGACCTGCTTGTAGCTCTGCTCGATCCAGTGCCGGATCCGTGTCGAGGGCGCGAGCGTAGTGCCCGCCAGGGCGCGGGCGCGGATGGTCTCGGCGTTGCAGGCGGCCATCCGGATGGCGTGGGTGATCTGCTTGGTCTCGGCGTCCAGCCGGACTATGTCCGGGGCGAGGTCACCGAGCCGGATCCGCGCGGGGGTGGCCGCGGCAGCAGCCTCGGCCGTTTCCAGCTCGCCATAGGCGGCCTGGCCGGGGGCGTTGAGCTTGTGGACCTGCTGGTCGGGTGGGGAGTACGGCCTGGCCGGGGGCGGGGCTGCGCAGCCCAACGGGTGCGGGTGTAGCGGAAGTAGTTCTCCTCCCGGCACCGTGAGCTCATCCGCCAGCACACCTCCCCGGCGGGCAGGTCAGCGCGGGAGGTCAGGGTGTGCACCTGGCGGAGGGCGCCCCGGGAAGCGGGCTCGCGGCGGGTGACTTGCCGCAGGCTCACCGTCTGGCCCTTGCGCGGCCGCTCGGCGATCTCCAGCGCCACGAGGGTGTCGGCAAGCTGGTATTCCTGCGCCCGTCCGCGGTGTCGGTGCAGGTGACCGTAGTGAACGCGGAGCCAGGCAGGTCCGCTACCGGGCCCTTGCGGTAGATGAGATTGCCCAAGTCCGGGCCTTTACCGGCCTGCCGGTGCTGGTGTCGGAGACCGCGGTTGGTCCCGAGGCCGGCCAGGCCCGGAAGATCCCGGACCTGTTCGCCGGGATGCGCCAGTACGGCACGCTCGGGCTGGTGTGGTTCGACATCGCCCAGGACAACGGGATCTACCATCAGGACTGGCACATCGAGGACAACCCGTTGGCCGAAACGGCGTTCCGGCATGCCGCCGCCGCCCTGACACTGGCGCGTCCATAACACCCTCCTGGTTCTGTTCCGAATTGGGTAAACGCCCTCCCTTCCGGGTGATCGGACAGTAACTTTCATAAGCGGTACTTCTGATAGGCGGATATCGCGACGGCATGTGATGCCGCCAGTACAATACGTGGACATGCGAGGGGGAGAGTGAGGGGAGCGAGGTACCCCTGCTATGCCCCTGGATCGCAGATGGGTGGCCTATGAAGGACGGCGTGACAGCGGGCTGGGCTGGCGCCCTGGCCACACTGGTTCTTTCTGCATGGCTGGTCCGGGCCGACACGGTGTCCCAGGATGAGGCGACCCCATGAAGAATCGCACCAGTAACAACTCAAAGAGACGTCGGCGGATCCTGACGATCAGCGCGGCAATCATTGCCGCGGTTGCGATCGCGGCGGGTGTCAGCCTCTATAACAAGTCCGGGGACTCCACCGGGCCGCTGCCGGTCCAGCTGCCCACTACGCCTCAGTCCTACCTGGGGGTTTATGTGGACGGAGCTCCCGCCTCGTACGCCGGGGTGACAGCGTTCACCAACGCTACCGGGGCCAGGCCAGATGTGGTTATGTACTACAGCGGCTGGTATGTGCCTTTCCCGGACAGTTTCGCTACCACTGCGGCCGATAACGGTGCGGTGCCGCTCGTCCAGATGGACCCGGACTCGACAAGAAATAAAATAGTCAGCATCGCCGGGATCGCTTCCGGGCGGTACGACGGCTACCTGACGGCCTACGCTGAAGCCGTCCGTGCCTACCGCCACCCCGTCATCCTGAGCTTCGGCCACGAAATGAACGGATCGTGGTCCACCTGGGGCTACACGCACACCTCCCCGGCGACCTTCGTGACCGCCTGGCGGCACATCGTCACCCTGTTCCGTGAGCTGGGAGCCGGGAACGTGACCTGGCTGTGGACGGTCAACATCGTCAACGACACGCGGCACGGCAGGATCCCTCCCCCGGCCCCGTGGTGGCCCGGGAGCTCCTACGTGACCTGGGTGGGGATCGACGGCTACTACCTCAAGCCGTCCTGGCAGTTCGCTCCCTTGTTCGGGCCCACCATCCGTGCCGTCCGTGCGCTGACCGGCGATCCGATACTTATCGCAGAGACGGGCGCGACGCCTGCCGCCGGCCAGCCAGCGAAGATCACCGACGTGTTCGCTGGCATCCGCGCTTATGGCCTGCTCGGGTTCGTGTGGTTCGACTCTACAAACTCCGTCGGCCAGGACTTCGGCATCAACAGCCCCGTGGCTGTCGCCGCGTTCCGCAATGGCGCCAGTACCTTCGCCAGGCCTGGCTCATGAACGGCCCGCTCCGCCTGACCGTGCTGGGCACCGGGTACCTCGGCATCACCCATGCCGCCTGCATGGCCAGCCTCGGGTTCGGCGTCCTCGGCGTGGACACCGACGCCCGGAAAGTAGACCAGCTGAATGCCGGGCACCTGCCGATCTACGAGCCCGGGCTCGGGGAACTCCTGCGCTCCGGACTGGACTCCGGGCGACTGGCGTTTACCACGTCCTACCTGCGGGCTGCGGCGTTCGGCGACGTGCACTTTATTTGCGCCGGTACCCCGCCGCAGCCCGGCAGCGACCACGCCGATCTGTCCCAGGTCCATGGGTGCGTCGCGGCCCTGGCACCGCTGCTGGACCGGCCGTGCCTGGTCGTCGGGAAATCGACTGTTCCCGCAGGTACCGCACGCCACCTCGCTGCCGAACTCGCGGGGGCACACCCCCAGGCCGAGCTGGCGTGGAACCCCGAGTTCCTGCGCGAGGGCTCGGCGGTGTCGGACGCCCTCGCGCCAGACAGGATCGTCGCGGGCGTCACGTCACCCTGGGCCGAAGGAATCCTTCGGCAGGTGTACGCCCGGCCAATCGCCGACGGCACACCATTCTTCACCACAGAGCTGGAGACCGCCGAGCTGGCCAAGGTGGCGGCAAACGCCTTCCTGGCCACGAAGGTTTCCTTTATTAATGCAATGGCGGAGGTCTGCGAAGCTGTTGGGGGAAATGTCTATGCCCTAGCACAGATCCTCGGCGCTGACTCGCGTATCGGCTCGCCGTTCCTGCGTCCGGGGCTCGGCTTCGGCGGAGGCTGCCTGCCGAAGGACATCCGCGCGTTCATCGCCCGGGCTGCTGATCTGGAGGCTGACCAGGCGCTCGGCTTCCTGCGTGAAGTGGACGCAATCAACCTGCGGCGGCGGACCAGGACGGCCGATCTCACCTGCGAACTGGCCGGCGGGGATCTCGCTGGCGTGCCTGTTTGCGTGCTCGGTGCCGCATTCAAGCCCGGCTCCGACGACGTGCGGGACTCGCCCGCCCTGGATGTAGCACAGATCCTGCACGGGATGGGAGCACAGGTAACCGTGTACGACCCGGCTGCGCTAGCCAACGCTCGGCGGGCGTGCCCGGAACTCGGCTACGCCACGACGTTGGCCGACGCAGCTCGGGATGCGCATGTCGTGCTGCTGCTTACCGAGTGGTTCGAATTCGCCAAGCTCAGGCCCGACGACCTAGCCGCCGTAGTGGCGCAACGCACCATCGTTGACGGGCGGGGCGTCCTGGACCCAGCTCTATGGCGGGCTGGCGGATGGAACTACCGGGCCCTGGGTGTGGCCCTGACCCCGCCACTCTCGACGCGTTTTGCTGTGAGGCGTAGTACCAAGGACAGCGGGCGCAGTGGTTCTCACTAGCACCGATCGGGCCAGGCGGCGCCGGCGTGCGCCATCACGGAGACGCCGCACCCTCGTCCGCGGGCATCGGGCGAGGCTGGCCGCGGTGATTTCTGCCGTCGGCGCACTGACGGTAATCATTCTTGCGTTCTCAGTGTCGGGCACGGGGACTGTGAAAGAGAGTATGCATCCACGTCAGCCTGGGCGCACCGCTCTCCCAGTCACTCCTGGGTCATACCTCGGGGTGTACGCACCCGGGGCACCTTCCTCGTACGCTGGGGTAAAAGCGTTCACAAGGGCCACCGGGGTGAGGCCGAGACTAGTCGTGTATTACAGCGGATGGTGGGAGCCGTTCCGGACCAGCTTCGCCACGACCGCGGCCAAGCACGGTTCGGTGCCGCTGGTACAGATCGACCCGACTGATATAAGCCTCAGCGCCATCGCATCTGGGCGATACGACGCTTATCTGACCTCCTACGCTCAGGCCGTCCGCGCCTACCGTGACCCGGTCATCCTGAGCTTTGGCCACGAAATGAACGGCACCTGGTACTCCTGGGGCTATCGATCCACATCCCCGATGGTTTTCGTTGCGGCATGGCGGCACATCGTCACTCTCTTCCGCGCGGTCGGAACCCATAACGTGACCTGGCTGTGGACGGTCAACATCATCAAGACGCAGCACGGCCAAATTTCTAGCCCGGCCCCCTGGTGGCCCGGCGGTTCGTACGTGAACTGGGTGGGGATTGACGGCTACTACCTCAAGTCGTCCTGGCGGTTCGTTCCGATATTCGGGCCGACCATTGTGGCCGTACGCGAGTTGACCGGTGATCCCATCCTCGTCGCCGAGACAAGCGCTGCGCGCAACGCTGACCAACCGGCGAAGATCCCTGACTTGTTTGCTGGTATCCACACGTACGGGCTGCTCGGGTTCGTCTGGTTCGACGCCGTCGCCTCCAATGACTATCCCATCAACGGCCAAGCGGTTATTGACTTCCGTATCAACGGCCAAGCGGCTATCGCCGCGTTCCGCCAGTCCGCCAAGACCTACAGCCGTCCCGCATCGTGAACGGCAGGCTGCGCCTCACCGCGCTAGGCGCCTGCGTCTCACCTGGGTTAATGTCGGTCCGTGAAGGTGGATCTCGGTGATGAGCTAGGCAAGGCAGCATGAGATCCCGTCTAGTAATACTCGTGGCCGTCGTGATCGCTGCTGCCGCCGTGATCTTCGCGGTCAGTCGCTTCGTTTCGTCCTCTCGACACGGAGCTACGCCCACGTCCCTGCCGTCGACCCTGGCCTCTTACCTGGGTGTCTATGAGGCTGAGGCGCTCGATACCTACCAGCCGATCGCGGATTTCACCAGGGCCATCGGCCGACAGCCTAACCTCGTCGGGTATTACAGCGGCTGGGGGGAACCCTTCCAGACTTCGTTCGCGGAGACGGTGCGCAGGCACGGCGCGACCACGATCCTGCAGTGGGATCCCACCCTCGCCTCGGTCTCGAAAATCGCTGCTGGTGGCGACGACGGTTACCTGCGCTCGTTTGCGGACAGCGTCCGCGAGTTCGGCCACCCGGTCATCATCGGCTTCGGGCACGAGATGAACGCCTACTGGTACTCGTGGGGTTACGGGCATCTGCCGCCCTCGACGTTCGTGGCGGCGTGGAGGCACATCGTGACGCTGTTCCGCGCTCAGCACGCTGACAACGTCACCTGGCTGTGGACACTCCAAGCAGACGAGGCCCACACCGGCCCGATCGCTTCGTGGTGGCCGGGCGCGCAGTACGTCACCTGGGTCGGCATCGACGGCTACTATTACGGCCCCTCCGAAACCTTCTTCAGTATCTTCGGCAAGACCATTGCCCAGGTACGGGCCTTCACGGGCCGGCCGGTGCTGCTGTCCGAGGTCGCGGTGGGTCCTGACGCTGGCCAGGCTCGGAAAATCCCTGACCTGTTCGCCGGGATGCGCGAGTACGGCACGCTCGGGCTCGTCTGGTTCGACATCGCCCAGCATCAGGGCACCTACCACCAGGACTGGCACATCGAAGACAACCCGGCAGCCGAAATGGCATTCCGGCGTGCCGCCTCCGCGTTGACCCTAGTGCACCCGTGACGTCGAGTTGAGGGGACGGCGATAAGCGTCCTCGTTTGAGCGTGAACCACCGCTCGTTCGGGCCGAAGATCTTTGTGCTGGCTACGGTGGGTCAGCTCATGCCGGTGGTGGAGGCCGAGCAGGACCGGGGGTCGCGGGGGCGCCAGCTGCCGCGGGCCACACTGGACAGGAAACTGTCCACGGCCCGGTTGAAGACGTCGGGTTCTTCCAGGTTGGCGGTGTGACCGGTGCGCGGCAGCACGGCCAGGCCGGAGGTGGGGATGGCCCGCTTGAGCATCAGCGCGGGTTCCAGGCAGCCCTCGTCCTCGTCGCCGACCAGCACCAGGACGGGGATGCGCAGCTGAGCCAGCTCGTCGGTGAGCGCGTACAGGGACGGCCGGGCGGCCTGGACACCGCGCATGGTCAGGGCGCTGCCCAGCGAGGAATGTCCGGCCAGCGCCGCGGCGAACTCGGCCCAGCCGCGCGGGTTCTTGTTCTGGAACTGGACCCGGGCCGGCCCGATCGCGTACCGTTCGGCGACCTTCGCCGCGCCCTCGGCCGCGAACGCGGCCGCGGTGAGCACCGACTCGGCGCGGAAAGCGTCGGCGCGATCGGGCTGGGCGCCGTAGCCGGCGCCGGCCACGACCGCCGAGCTGACCCGCTCCGGGTGCCGCAGGACCAGGTGCAGCGCGGTGAAGCCGCCCATGGACAGGCCCACTACGTGCGCCTTGTCGATGGCCAGGCCGTCGAGGACCGCGATCGCGTCCGCGACCGCCCGCTCCTGCGAGTACGCGGCCGGATCGATGGGCACGTCCGAAGGCGGGTAGCCCCGCGCCGCGTAGGTGATGCAGTGATAGGCCGCGGAGAAGAACCGGACCTGCGGCTCCCAGCTGCGGTGATCGCCGGCGAACTCGTGGACGAACAGGAGCGGCTCGCCCTGGCCGGTCTTCTCGGCGTGCAGCCTTACGCCGTCCTCAGTCACGATCGCTGGCATGGCGGCTCCCCAGGGTCAGGCTGCACTGCGTCTGGCTGCAATGCCTCTGGCTGTAGTCCTGTTTCGGGTACTTCTTTTACCGGATCCGCCCCCATAATGTGCTGATATGTCCGAGCCGAGGCGACTGCGTCGTCCCCTTCGGCCAGCGCGGCCAGGATTTCGTCGTGCTGGCGGGCGGACTCGGCGTGCGAGCGCGATACCCGGGGGCCGCCGTGCAGCGAGGCCCAGAGCAGCCGCATCAGCGACAGCAGCAGCGGGCTGCGCGCGTACTCGTACACCGTGAAGTGGAACTCCCGGTTCAGCTCCGCGTAGCCCGGATCGTCGTCGGCGAGCGCGCGCATCTGGTCGTTCAGCTCGCGGAGCCGGTCCAGCCCGCGGGGGTCGATCTTGCGCGCGGACAGCGCCGCGCCCAGGGACTCAAGCGCCGCGCGGATCTGGAAGTTCTCCTCGACCCGGCCCACGTCGGGGGCCACCACCGTGAAGCCCCTGTGAGTGTCGCAGACCAGCAGCCCTTCTGATTCCAGCCGCCGCATCGCCTCGCGGACCGGGGTCTGGCTGACGCCGAACCGCTGGGCCAGGTCGCGCTGGCGCAACTGCTCGGCCGGGGCCAGCTCACCGGTGATGACCAGCTCGCGGACGAGGGCGGCCACCAGGTCGGTCTTGCTGACGTAGCCGGGGACTTCGGTGGTCATCGGGTGCCTTCCGTGGTCTCGGCGAGTGTCTGCCCGGCCAGGGCGCAGACCCGCGCCGGGGTGAGCGGCAGCTGGCCGACGCCGCCGGCTAGGCCCAGTGCGTCACGCACCGCGTTCGCCACCGTCGCGCCGACCGCGTTGATGCCGCCCTCGCCCGCGCCCATCACGCCGAGCGGGTTGCCCGGCGAGGGGGCATCCTGGGACAGCAGCACGTCGACCGGCGGGATTTCGGCCGCGGTGGGCAGCCGGTACTCAATGAACGTGACCGCCTGCGGCTGGCCCGCGTCGTCGTAGCGGAACTCCTCGAACAGCGCTCCGCCGATGCCCTGGGCTACGCCGCCTCTGAGCTGGCCCTCCACCAGCATCGGGTTGATCGCGCGGCCTACCTCGTAGGCGACCAGGTAGCGCAGCACCCGGACCTGCCCGGTCCCGGTGTCCACCTCTACCACCGCGGCGTGCGCGCCGTAGGGGTAGGTCATGTGCGAGACCTCGAACCGGCGGCGGGCGGACAGGCCGGCTGGCTCGCCCTCCTCCAGATAGCGGCTGGCCGGTGCCGCCGCCTTGGCGATGTCGGCCAGGCTGAGGCAGGCCGTTTTCAGGTCCGGGTCGCCGCGCACGCGGACCGACCCGTCGGCCAGGTCGAGGTCCTCCTCGGCGGCCTCCAGCACCCGCGCGGCCAGCTGCAGCGCCCGCTGCCGGACCGCGAGTGCGGCCTGGTGTACGGCGCTGCCGCCCACCACGGTCGACCGGGACGCCCAGGACCCAGCGCCGAACGGCTGGGCGGCCGTATCCCCCGCGGTGACACGCACGGTCCGCGGGTCGACGCCGAGGGCATCCGCGGTGATCTGCGCGAGCACGGTCTCGATGCCCTGGCCCATCGAGGTCCCGCCGGAGTAGACGTGCACGGCGCCGGACTTGCTGACGGTCACGTCGGCGGTCTCCTGCGGCCCGAGGCCGCTCTTCTCCACGAACATGGCCAGCCCGAAGCCGCGGAGCCCGGAGCCTGCGCTTGCGCCGGCCTGGGTGCGGTAGCCGAGCCGGCCGGCCTCCTTGACCGCGGCCGCGAGCAGGGCCGGGTAGTCGCCGGTGTCCAGGATCAGCTCGGTGCCTAGCGTGCTGATCGGGCGCTCGTGCGGCATCTCGCTTGGCCCGAGGAGGTTCCGCATCCGCAGCTCGATCGGATCGATGCCGAGCTGAGTGGCGGCCACGTCGAGCAGGTGCTCACGCGCCGCCGTACCCTCGAACCGGCCCGGCGCCCGGTAGGTGCCGCACGGGGTCTTGTTGGTGAGCACCACCCGTACCCGGCCCCGGTAGGCAGGCACCCGGTAGGGACCGGGCAGCATGGCGGCGGTGAGTTCGGGCACCGCGACGCCGTGGGTGCGGCAGTAGGCGCCGTTGTCCTGGATGATGTCATCCGCTAGACCCAGGATCCGGCCCCCGCGGTCGAAGGCGGCGGCGATGTGGTGGTACTGCTGGCGGGAGTGGTTCACCGCCATGAGGTGCTCGGCCCGGTCCTCGGCCCACTTGACCGGGCGGCCCGTCTTGGCGGCCAGCCAGGGGATGAGGAAGTCCTCGGGGTAGAACTCGCCCCTGACCCCGAACCCGCCGCCCGCGTCGACCGCGTGCACGCGAATCAGCGTCTCGTCCAGGCCCAGCATGTCCGCCAGCAGGTCGCGATTCCACACCGGGACCTTGGTCATGCCGAAGATGTCCAGCGCGCCCCGGTCGGGGTCCGGTACCGCCAGCAGGCAGCGGGGCTCGAGCGGCACGCCGCTGTGACGGCCGATGGCGAGGTCGATCGTCACGACGTGCGCGGCGGCGGCGAAGGCGGCGGCGGTGTCACCGTAGCCGCGGGTGAGTTCGGCCGCGATGCGGTGCTGGTCTTTGCTGGCGTCGAGTACCGGGGGTTCCGCTGCGATGTCGATCTCGACGAGCTCGGCGGCGTCCTCGCAGGCGTATGCGTCGTCGCCGGCCACCACGGCGAGCGGCTCGCCCACGTAGCGGACGGTGTCGCCGGCCAGAACCGGTTGCAGGAAGTCGCCGAGATCGGTGCCCGCGATGGCGAGCCTTACCGGGATGAGCAGGCCTTTCGGTAGATCATCCGCGGTTACGACGGCCACCACGCCGGGGACCTTGACGGCCTCGGTGACATCGAGCCCGCGGACCCGCCCGTGCGCGACAGGAGACCGGACCACTCGCGCCCACAGCTGGCCCGGGGCGCTGATGTCGTCGCCGAACCGGCCGCGGCCGCGGAGCAGGCGGGGATCTTCCTGGCGTGGCAGCCGGGTACCGATGACGGTCATGCGCCTTCTGGTTCCTGGCTTAGCTGGCGGGCGCGCGCGGTGGCCAGGATCGCCTCGACGATGCCCTGGTAGCCGGTGCAGCGGCACAGGTTGGCCGCCACGAGCTCGCGGGCCTGCTCCTCGGTGAGCCGCGTGGCGTCTTCGGCGAGGTAGGCCTCGGCGAGCATGAGGAAGCCAGGGGTGCAGAACCCGCACTGCAGCGCGTGATGATCGCTGAAGGCCTGCTGCAGGTCAGAAAGCTGCTCGCCGTCGGCCAGCCCCTCCACGGTGCGCACCTCGGCGCCGTCGGCCTGCACCCCGAAGACCAGGCAGGCTCGCACCGGCTCGCCGTCGAGGATCACCGTGCACGCCCCGCAGATGCCGTGCTCGCAACCGAGATGGGTACCGGTGTACCCGAGGTCGTGGCGGAGCATGTCGGCCAGCGTCCGGCGGGCCTCGACGACCAGTTCGTGCTCGCGGCCGTTGACCTTCAGGGTTATCGGGTGCATGTCCTTCATAGCACGACTCGCTTTTCGAGGGCGGCGCTCACTTCCTGCGGCAGCACCGGGATGTGGTCGAAGCGCACGTCGGTGTCTGACAGCGCGTCGTTGATGGCACCCAGGACAGTGGCCGGAGCGCCGATCGTGCCGCCCTCTCCCATCCCCTTCGCGCCCGTCTCGCTGAACTTGGAGGGCGTCTGCAGGTGGACGATGTCCACGGCGCACATCTCCGCCGCGGTGGGCGCCAGATAATCCATCAAGGTGGCGCTGACCGGCTGGCCGTCCGGGTCGAAGCAGACCCGCTCGAGCAGCGCGGCCGCCGCGCCCTGGGTGACGCCGCCGCGCACCTGCCCGTCGACCACCATCGGGTTGATGACCACGCCGCAGTCCTCGACGACCAGGTACCGGTGCAGCCGGATGGCGCAGGTGCCCGGGTCGATCACCACCATGGCCGCGTGACTGGCGTTGGAGAAGGTGCCGGGCGGGTCGAACGTGGCCCGGGCCTCCAGTCCGTAGCGCAGGTCCTCGGCCAGCCGGTGAGCCTGGAAATAGACCAGCCTGGCCAGCTCGGCGATGGGAATCGCCGTGTTGTCGTCGCCGCGGATGCGGGCCACGCCCTCGCCGAGCTCGATGTCGGCCGGGCTGGCTTCCAGCTCGCCGGCGGCGATTCTCCTGAGCTGTCCGGCTACGATGTCCGCGGCCCGGCCGGCCGCTCCGCCGCCGATCACCACCGAGCGGCTGCCCCAGGTACCCCAGCCGTAGGACGCGAGATCGGTGTCACCCTGGCGCAGCTTGACCTGGCCGGGGTGGACGCCGAGGCGGTCGGCGACGATTTGCGCGAACGTCGTCTCGTGCCCCTGGCCGTGCCCGCAGGTCCCGGTGGTGACGATGACCTCGCCGGTTGGGTCCATCCGGACCAGCGCGGTGTCGTAGCCAGGGGTCATCCGCATCCGGCGCTGGGACATGGTCGGGGTTCCGTAGGCGGTGCGCTCGGAGAAGCAGGCGTAACCGATGCCTGCCCGCTGCCCCGCTTGCCTGAGCGCGTCGCGCTCGGCGGCCCAGGCCTTTTCCGCCACGATCTGCTCGGCCAGGTCGAGCGACTCGCGGTAGCTGCCCTCGTCGTAGGTGATCTTGTTGACCCCGGTGTAGGGGAACTCGTTCTTGCTGATCAGGTTGACCCGTCGCACCTGCAGCGGGCCGAGTTCCAGGACGGCCGCTGCCTTCTCCATCAGCCGCTCCATGACCAGCACGATCTGCGGCCGCGACACGCCCCGGTACGGCGCGGCAGGAGCCTTGTTGGTGGCGATGGCCCGGCCTCGCGCCCGGTACGCCGGCACCTTGTACACGCCAGGCAGTTCGGTGGCGGCCATCAGCGGCTCGACCGCGCAGGTGAACGGGAACACCGAGTAGGCGCCGGTGTCGCAGTCGATCTCCGCGTCCAGGCCGAGGATCCGGCCTTGGGCGTCGAAGGCGGCACGGACCTGGTAGCGCTGCTCGTGACCGTGGAACGCGGCGGTCAGGTTCTCCTGGCGGTCCTCGGTCCAGCGCACCGGCCGCCGCAGCCGCAGCGCGGCCGCCGCCACGGCCACCTCCTCCCGGCCGACCACGCACTTGAGCCCGAACCCGCCGCCGACATCCGGCGCGATCACCCTGATGGAGCGCTCCGGCAGGCCGAGGGCCTGCGCGACGCCGGAACGGACCTGGTGCGGGACCTGGGTGGAGACGTGCATGATCAGCTGGTCGTCGCGGTCGTCCCATTCGGCCAGGCAGGCGCGTCCCTCCAGCGGCAGGGCGGCGACCCGGGCACTGCGGAAGGTGGCGCTGACGGTGGCGGCCGCCCCGGCGAAGATCTCCGGGAGGCGGTCGTCGTCGAACATCAGCAGGTCGACCAGGCAGTTGCCGTGGTCATGCAGCCTGGGCGCCGCGACGGCGGTGGCGGTTTCCATGCTCATCACGGCGGGCTGCGGATCCCAGTCCACCTCGACCAGTTCGGCCGCATCCTCGGCCCGGTAGGCGTCGTCGGCGATCACCATCGCGACCGGCTCGCCGACGAACCTGACCTTGGCTCCCGCCAGGATGGGCATCGCGGTAGGGACGAACTCGTCCCGTTCCAGCAGCGCGAGCAGGTAAGGGTGTCCGAGGCTCTCCGCGGTGAAGAGGCGTTCGATCCCCGGGGCCCCGCTGGCGGCGGTGCCGTCGATCTTGTTGACCAGGGCGTGGGCGTGCGGGCTGCGGACGAACGCCGCGTGCAGCAACCCCGGGCGGGTGAGGTCGCCGACGAACCGGCCCCGCCCCAGCAGCATCCGGCGGTCTTCCTTGCGGGGCAGCGAGGCGCCGATCCAGCCGGTCATGCCGGGACCTTGCCTCCGGCCTGGCTCGCCTGGGTGAGCGCGCGAGACACCAGGGTGGCGGTCAGCCTGCGCCGGAACCCGGCGTCGCCGTGCGCGTCGTCGGGCGGGTCGATCTGGGCCGCGGCGTGCTCGCCCATGGCCTGCCAGGTCTGGGTGGTGGCCGGCTGCCCGCTCATCGGGTCGGCGTTCACCTCGACGGGCAGCGGGCCGACGCCGCCGAGCACGACGCGTCCTTGACGGCAAACACCGTCGTCGATGTCCGCGGACACCGCGGCGGCGACGACCGCGAAGTCCCCCTGCCGCGGGGCAAACTCGGTGAGCACCGCGGGCCCGGCCGGCTCGGGGAACCATACCTCGGTGATCATCTCGTCGGGGCCGGCCGCGGTGCTGTAGTACCCCTCGAAGAACTCGGCGGCCGGGATGGTGCGCTGGCCGTCCGGCCCGCTGAGCACGATCCGGGCGGCCAGCAGCACCGCGAGCAGGCACCACTCCGAGGCCGGGTCGGCATGCGCGATGCTGCCGCCGAACGTGCCCCGGCTGCGGATCGGGTAGTGCCCGATCCACCGGGCCGACCGGGGCAGCACGCCGAAGTCGCTGAGGACCGCCGGATCGCGGCTGGTCTCGACGGTTCGGTGCGTGGTCAGCGCGCCGATGCGCAGCCCATCGTTTTGGCCGGCCCGCAGGTAGCTCAGGCCCTTGATCCTGGACACGTCGACCAGCGCGGCCGGCCGGGCCAGCCGGAAGTTCATCATCGGAACCAGGCTCAGCCCGCCGGCCAGGATCTTCGCCTCGTCGCCCAGTTCGGCGAGCAGCGCGACCGCCTCGGCGACGCTGTGCGCCCGGTGGTAGGCGAACGGCGCTGGCTTCACCTGGCTCCTCAGGTCGGCCGAATTCCCGGCCTTGTCCTGCCGAGTCTCAGTCCATTTGGTATACCATATTTCAGGTGTTTGGGGAGCCCCGCGCTTCGGACCTCGCACCTGGAGAACCCGCATGCCGCATCCTCATCTGACGGTCGAGACCAGCCCGGACGGCTACCGCTGGCTGCGCCTTTCCCGGCCGGAGCGCCGCAACGCGCTCGACCTGAGCCTGCTGCGCGCCGTGACGGACGCGCTGGCCTTCGAACCCGAAGCGCCTGTGGTGCTGGGCAGCACTGATCCACGGGTGTTCTGCGCCGGGGCCGACCTGACCATCTCCGAGGCCGAACGGGCGGCGGTCTCTGACCTGATCTACGACTGCTGCGAGATCGTCGTCACTCGGCCCGGGCCGGTGATCGCCGTGCTGACCGGGCCGGCGGTGGGCGGCGGCGCGCAACTGGCCGCGGCGTCCGACCTGCGGATCGCGGGAC
>JBAUAY010000836.1:0-4779 GCA_049676235.1 Streptosporangiaceae bacterium | reverse complement strand
CCATCTTGCTGGTGGCCAACACGATCAGGCTGTCCGCCTTCAACCGGCGCAGGGAAACCGCCATCATGCGGCTAGTCGGCGCGTCGAACTTCTACATCCAGCTGCCGTTCCTGCTCGAGGGGGCGATCGCCGGGCTAATCGGCTGGGCCATCGCGGCGGGGCTCCTTGTCGCGGTTAAGTCCCTCATGCTAGATAGCCTGGAGCAGTACTTCTCGTTCAACGTAGGTTTGTCCGTCGGCGACCTGATCGAGGTCATCCTGTTCTCGATGGTCGTGGGGGTCGTATTGTGTGGTGCGACGTCATTCCTGACACTGCGCCGCTACCTGCGTATCTAAGCGGCTGCTGGCATGGCGACGGGAGGGACGTGGCTCGGGAGCAGGGGCAAAAGGTCATCGCCCGTAATCGCCGTGCGTACCACGACTACCGCATCGAGGACACCTACGAGGCGGGGCTGGTTCTGACCGGGACCGAGGTGAAATCACTGCGCGCGGGCCGCGCGTCGCTCGCGGACGGTTTCGCGCAGATCACCGGCGGCGAGGTGTGGCTGCACAATGTCCATATCCCCGAGTACACCGAGGGCACCTGGACCAATCACACGCCCAGGCGGATCAGGAAGCTCCTGATGCACCGCAAGGAGATCGACCGCCTGGCCAGCAAGATGGCCGAGCAAGGTTTGACGCTGGTCCCGCTTTCGTTGTATTTCAGGGATGGGAACGTCAAGGTGGAACTAGGCCTCGCGCGCGGCAAGCGGACCTACGACAAGCGCCAGGACCTGGCTAAACGTGATGCGGCCAGGGAAATGGACCGAGCCCTGAAACGGCGAAGGTGACGGGCAGGCGGATCGTGTCCCCTCCTGCGAGCGAGCGCGGCGGCCACGCCAGGCCGCGGGGTCTCTTTGCGCCTAGGCCACGCGCAAGCGGGAGTTCCGGTCGGCGCGGCAGAGCCCCGGGCCGGCGCGACGCTACCCCGCCGCAGCCCGCCGATCCCGGAACCCCCGGCCCCGGAACCCCAGGCTCCCGAACCTCCGAGCCCGGAACGCCCGGGCCGAACGGTCCCAGCGGTCCCGGCCAGAACGACGGAGGGCCTGGGCAAAACGGGGGAATGCCTAGCCCGCCCGGCGGAGGGCCCAGCCCGCTGCCTGGGCAGGACGGTCATGACCCCGGGCCAGCCGGCGCCCCGTCCGGCCAGAATGGCACGGCGCCCATGTTGCGCGCGGCCCGGCCGGCCCCCGGCGGGATCCGACCGACCCGTCATGTAGCACCGAGACCGGCCGCCAGGCCCGGCCGCAAGTCGCCCGCGACCCGGCGGGCCAAACGGTCGCGCATCGCCGCGGTCGCCATCGTGGCCGTCGGCGTGCTGGTTATCGGCCTGGCCATGGGCTTCGGCTCGGAGCTTTCCGCGGAGCCCACCGCGCAGGCGTTCTTGTTCGACTGGCAGCAGCAGCAGTATGCCGCCGCGGGCGCGCTGACCACGGCCGCGCCGGACACCGTCCCCGCGGACCTGCGGGGCGCCTTCGCGCAGCTTGACGCGACGCAGCTATTCCTGACCATGAAGTCGGTCGTCCAGCACGGCAGCACCGCGGAAGCGTCCTTCATGGCGACGATCGATCTCGCCCAGCAGGGGCGCGTGTGGACGTATCGCGGCCAGTTCGGCCTGCGCCAGGTTGACGGCGCGTGGAAGGTCGACTGGATGCCGAGCGTCGTCAACCCGAGCCTGAGCCCGGGCGATCGGCTGGCGGTGGTGACTCAGTTCCCGGCCCGGGCGCCCGTGCTCGATGCCAAGGGCACTCCGCTTCAGGTTCCGGCCCCCGCCTACGTGCTAGGTGTGTGGCCCGCACGCCTGTCGAGCCAGGCGGCGACGGCCCAGGCCTTCGCCAGGCTCACCAGCCTGCAGGCTGGGCAGGTGCTCGGCCAGATCGCGGCCGCACCGCCGGATCAGTTCCTCCGGCTGGCCACCGTGGACGCCGCCACCTACGCGGGCCTGGGCAGCGACCTTCATAAGGTGCCCGGCCTGGTGGTGCGGCCCAAATCGCAGCGGCTGTTCCAAGCCGAAGCCACCGGGCTGGTCGGTGGGGTGGGCAGCGAGATCAACGAGCGGCTGCGTGCCGACGGCGCGCTCTACGCCCCAGGCGCCACGGTCGGGCTGTCCGGGCTTGAGCAGGCCTATCAGCGTCAGCTGATGGGCACGCCCACGACCGAAGTGGTGGTGGTGAACTCGGCCGGCGTGCAGACCGCTGTCCTGACCCAGTGGCCGGGGGCGGCGGGCGCCCCGGTGCGTACCACCATCAACCCCACGGTGCAGAACGCGGCGCTGACCGCTCTCGACGGCGTGTCCAGCTCAGGTGAGATCGTCGCCGTCCAGGCGTCGACCGGCGAGGTCCTGGCGGTCGCGCAGCATCAGGCATCCGGCGTCCTGCCCACCGGGGGCGCGCTGACCGCGAAGCTGCTGCCGGGCACCGCGTTCACCATCGTGTCCGCCGCCGCGCTGGTCAGCAACGGGCTGGCGGTATCGACCCAGATCTCGTGCACGAATTCCTTTATCGTCGGCGGGCAGACCTTCACCAGCGACGGGACCGGTGAGCAGAAGCCGTTCAGCACGGCGTTCGCCGAAGGGTGCAGCACGGCGTTCGCCGACCTGTCCGAGCGGCTCACGGCGAGCCAGTGGGCCCAGGTGGTCAGGGAGTTCGGCATCGGCTCTGACTGGTCGCAGCTGCCGGTGCCGGCCTTCTCCGGGTCGGTGCCGTCCGCGGCGGGCGACGCGGACCTCGCCGCCCAGACCATCGGCCAGGGAAACGTGCGGATGAGCCTGCTGTCCATGGCCATGGTGGCCGCGGCGGTGGACGCCGGCCGCTGGCACGTCCCGCAGATGATCCAGGCGTCGCCCGAGCCGGCCAGCACGTCGGGTACCACGCTGGACCCGGACGCGATGTCCGCCCTGCGTGGGCTCATGCGGGGCGCGGTCCGCTCGGGCGCCGCCGGGGCCGCCAGCGTGCCTGGCGCGCAGGTGTACGGACAGGTTGGCCTGGTCCACACCGGGTCAGGCTGGCTGAGCTGGTTTGTCGGCTACCGCGGCGACGTCGCGATCGCCGCGATCGAGTCCGGCAAGACGCCGCAGCTTTCCGCCGCCGCCCTAGCCGGCGCCTTCTTCTCGGCCTTCCGCTGACTCCCCAGTCACAGGTAAAGGTCAGGGCTGCCTTGCTCTGGGTTCCCGCCTACGGCGTCGCGGCGAATCGGCCACTCGGCCAGACGGGGAATCCGGGTTGGCTATCGGATGTTGTACGTGTACGGTCGGGTGTGGCTGGATGGTTTAGCTGTCCCGGCCGGACAACTCAATAGGGGGTGATCGGTTTCGACTTCGGTGGTCGAACCAGGGGAAGCGGGCCGAGGGTTGCGGTTGTGACCTCGTTAATCCTGTGACCGCAAACCAATAAGTGCCAACTCAACGCGCACTGACCTCGCTCTCGCCGCTTAAGACGAGATAAGAGGTCTGTCAGTCCGGGGATGCCTTCGACCCGGATCCTGGCATCAGCTAGAAGGATCTACCGCCTAACCCGGCCGCGGGGCTAGGCGGGACACTTAACAGTGGCTGAGCCTGTCGGCGTCTTGCTTGCGTGATCGCCGGGGCTGAGAAAAGCACAGCAAGCTGCGCCCGGAGAAGCCCTGGTGAGGTACTGAAGGACGCGGGTTCGATTCCCGCCACCTCCACCCGATGCGTCTTACTCGAACCCTCGTCCTGTTACGCGAGGGTTCGGGTGGGACGCTTTTTCGCGTCTTGGTGCAGGGTGGCCCAGGTGAGGGCCTGGCGCGGCGCGGTGTCCGCGCGGGCCTCGGTCAGGTGCCGACGTAGGCCGCGAGGTGCTCGCCGGTAAGGGTGGAGCGGGCGGCGACGAGGTCGGCGGGTGTGCCCTCGAAGACGATCCGGCCGCCGTCGTGGCCGGCGCCCGGGCCGAGGTCGATGATCCAGTCGGCGTGCGCCATGACCGCCTGGTGGTGCTCGATGACGATGACCGACTTGCCGGAGTCGACGAGCCGGTCAAGCAGGCGGAGCAGCTGCTCGACGTCGGCGAGGTGGAGGCCGGCGGTCGGCTCGTCGAGGACGTAGACACCGCCTTTCTCGGCCATGCGGGTGGCCAGCTTGAGGCGCTGCCGCTCGCCGCCGGACAACGTAGTGAGCGGCTGGCCGAGGCTGAGGTAGCCGAGGCCGACGTCGGCGAGCCGGCCGAGGATGGCGTGCGCAGCCGGCGTGCGCGCCTCGCCGGTGCCGAAGAACTCCCCGGCCTCGGTCACCGACATCGCGAGCACCTCGCTGATGTCGCGGCCGCCGAGGTGGTGGTCAAGCACCGATGGCTGGAACCGCTTCCCGTCGCACTCCTCGCAGGTGACGGCGACGCCGGCCATCATCGCCAGGTCGGTGTAGATGACGCCGGCACCGTTGCAGTGGGGGCAGGCGCCCTCAGAGTTGGCGCTGAACAGCGCCGGCTTCACGCCGTTGGCCTTCGCGAACGCATTGCGGATCGGGTCGAGCAGTCCGGTGTAGGTCGCCGGGTTGCTTCGTCGCGAGCCGCGGATCGCGGCCTGGTCGATCGACACCACACCCGCGCCGGCGGGGATCGACCCGCGTACGAGCGAGCTCTTCCCGGAGCCGGCGACACCGGTGACGACGACGAGCACTCCGAGCGGGATGTCGACGTCGACGTCGCGCAGGTTGTGCGCGGTCGCGCCACGGATCTCTAGCGCCCCAGTGGGCGTCCGCAGGGTCTCCTTGAGGGCGGCCCGGTCG
>JBAUAY010000835.1:0-15372 GCA_049676235.1 Streptosporangiaceae bacterium | reverse complement strand
GGACCGCGGCTTCCACGTCCGGCTGGACGGGCCGCCGGCCCGCCGGATCATCCAGGGCGCCACGGTCGAGGGCATCAGCCAGGAGCAGGCCAGCGCTCACATGCAGGCGGCCGACAGGGCCCGCACCGCCTACGTTCGGCGCCTGTACGGCGTCGACCCGGCCGACGCATCGCTCTACCACATGGTCATCGACTCCACCGCGATCCCCCTCGACACGGTCATCGAGCTCATCCTCAACGCGGCCAGGAGCCATCGCGGCCAATCGATATCAGAATCGAGTGCACGCACATGATCGCGTACATTTACCCCTAATTTTTCGACGAAAAGTACACGCAATAACTGGAACGGAGCCGACGTCGATGTCCGCCCAGCCGCGGACATCCTCCGAACTAGATGGGTTTTTCCGGTCGGTGCCTTGATCGTTCCCGGGGTTCGGGTCTGCTGCGATTCATGCGTGATCCGCGCGGTCGGCTAGGGTCGGGCGGCCGTAATCTGCATGCATGACAGCAGTGGCGCAGACCCCGGAGGTGGCGCGGCCAGCGGCCAGGACCGGGTGGGATGTCGCCGAGGTGTGCCTGGCCGCCGCCGCCTTTGCCGTGCTGTGCGTCCTGGTGCTCAGAGCTGTGCCGTATCTTCCCGAGCCGGACGATTACGCCTATCGTGCCTCGATCGTGGCGATGACCGACGGGCACTTCTTCACCCTGTCAGGGGCGCAGGCGCACGCGCTCGCCGTGCAGTTGGCACCTCAGCTGGGCGGCAGTCGGCTGGGTCCCGGTCCGGGTGGCGGCCCGGTCCAGTGGGTGCAGTTGCCGGGAGGCAGGTGGATCAGCGAGAAGGATCCGGGCTACCCCTACCTGGCCGTGGCGTTCCAGGCGCTCGGCCTCATCCGGCTGGCGCCGCTTTTCTATGCCGCGCTGGCCTGCCTGGGCTTGTACGTCGGGGGCAGGCGCTGGCTCGGCGCGTTCGGCGGCGCGGCCGCCGTCGGCCTGTACTGCTCCTCTGGTGCGGCCATCTTGTTCGCCTGGCGTGATTACATGCCGACCTTTACCGAAGCCTCGCTCATCGCGGCGGGTACGGGGACCCTGCTGTGGGTGGTGCTGGCGGCCGAGGCGAGCACCAGGCGCAGGACCTGGGCCGGGCTGGCCGGCTTCGTGGCGCTGGAGGCAGCCACGTTCAGCAGGTACACCAACATCGTGGTGCTGGGCTGCGCGGTCATCGCGGTGCTCGTGGCGTGGCGGCGGCGGGCCGGGCGGCTGCCCGGTAGCGCGGTCGCCTGGTGGCTTGCGTCGGTCTGCGTGTTCGGCGCCGGCGTTGCGATCTTCAACACGCTCATCTACGGCGGCCCGCTGCGGTCCGGCTACCGGCCAGGGGAGATCACCTTCAGCCTCAGCGCCCTGGGTCCCAACCTGCGGTATACGCCAGCCCACCTGATCCAGGCCATGCCCGTGCTGGTACTCGGCCTCGCCGGACTGGCGGGCATCGCCGTAGCCTGGCTGCGCAGGCGCCGGGCAGGCGGCCAGCAGGGCGCGGTGGCCAGGCGTAACCTGGCGGTTGCCGTCGCGCTGGCCGCCTGCTGGGCCGCGATCTGGGTCTTGTACGCCACCTATACGTGGACCGCGGCGCCAGGCTTGAGTACGCTGCAGGCGGCTCGGTTCTACGTGCCGGCTCTGGGCGCGATCTCGCTGCTCGGCGCCTGGCTGCTGGTCCGCGTGCCGCGCAGGCAGCCGCTTGTCGCGATCACTACGTTCGCGGTCTTCGCGGCGCTGTTCGGGCTTGGCAGCTGGGCCTTCCATGACATGTACCAGCACCCGTTCGGGCCGCAGATCGTCGTGCTGCCCGGACCTGGCGGCACGGTCGAGCTCGAGCCAGGCCCAGGAGCCGGGATCGGCGGACCTGGCGGCGTGGCGCCCGGCGGCCCTGGCCGAGCCGTCCGCATCGGGCCCTCTGGCGGGCCCAGTGCCGGCCCGGCATCATGACCGCCAGCCGATGGACATCGCAGATCGCAGGACCATTACCGGGCCATTTATCCCGGCGAAGAGCGGCCCGTCGCGGTTGATCGGCGGTTACCGTGCCTGCGCGGTCGCCGCACCACGGGCTGCCTGGTGACGACTATCACGGTCACGCTTTGTGACCGAAGGGATAGTACCGACGTGCGATACCTGCCCAATGTATTGGTCGTTGGCTTGAGTTCTTGGCGACAAGCAGCGCGTATAACAGGTCGATCTCGCGCATGGTGGTCGGCCCGGACCTCTGCCGTACCCCAACCGAGGCAATTTTCCTGATCCTCCCCGTAGTTCTGCTTGGCAGTCCTCCGGGAGGCGATAGGGTCGAGGCCGGGGCCACCGCTGGGACCGTGAACAGACAATTTCGGCGGGGAACGAGTCCGTCGTGCCAGCCAGACTCGCCAAGCACACGCTCGATCGCATGGATGCAGGCGGGCCTGGTATAGGCAACGTGGTGTTGCTTCGTCCCCGGCGCCACCCGGTGCCGCCCATGCCGGCGGGCCGGCACACCCGATCCTGGACGAACTTGGGGACGGACCTGCGCTGACCCCCTCGGCGATCAGCGCCAGGACCACGTATCCACTGTTGCAATAGCAGTGCCGCTGGCCGGCCCGGAATTTGCCGGGTGCCCGCCGAGCACGGCCAGGTGCGCCCCGGTGCCGGCGAGCTCGTGCGCAGGCACCGTGAGCACGTGGCCGGTGATCTGGTACCCGTCCTGCTAATCGAGGTAGCCGCCGAGCCGGACCGGTGCGCCAGTAGATGCTTGCCGATCGGTCTTGGCATCAGCTCATGACTTGAGCTGAGTCTGCAGGGACAGGGCGGTCGTGGTACACGCGCCGGAGGGCTGGTTACCCGTCATCGAGCAGATCGCGGCCGTGATGTAGTTCGCCGTCCCGTCCACGGACTTGGCCACCGTGCTGTCCGGGTTGCTCAGGTCGGTCGCGATCGTGCTCCAGCTCAGCCCGGACAGGACCTGCGGGCTGTAGCTAGCCCCGATGCTCACGTACTTGTTGCCGAAATCGAGGAACGGTATCGACCCGATGGCGGCCGAGTCGACATAGGGCGGGGCGTCGTACTTGCGCAGCAGTGCCAGCTCGGCCGAGGTGGCCGTCTGCAGGGCGGTGTAGCCGCCAGTGGACGTGTCAGGGATGTTGGTGTACAGCTCGACCTCGCTGAAGGCCAGGTACTTGCTGGTGTATGTGGCGTGGACGAACGTGAAGGTCGGCGTGTCCGGGTACGGCTCCTGGCTGCCGGCTCCGTCTGAGACGGCCGAGCGCACGGTGGCCAACCCGGAGAACGTGCCGAACCGGCTCAGCGCCACGATCATCGCCCAGCGCTCGGCCGCGCAGTAGGGGCAGAACTCGGCGCCGATGTAGAGCAGCTCGGGCTTGCCGTTCGCAGTCAGGGGCGCGGGGTTCCCGGTGATCGTCTGGATCCTTCCGGTGAACGCACCGCTTCCGACCGTGTTCAAAGTCCTGGCGGGCACCGAGGTGACCGTGCCCACGACAGCGGCCGGGGCCGCGGCGGCGTGGCCGTTCGATATGGAGGAGCCCGGCGGCGGTGGCGTTTTAGCGTTCAGCTTGATCAGGACGAAGGTCAGCACGATCGCCGCCACGACGATGATGCTGCCCGCGGCTGCGAAGGTGCGCATGCACTCGCGACTCCCGCGCGGCCCGTCCTGCGCGGATGCCGGTACTAGGGAGGCGGGAGCTGAATCGCTGCGGATGGCGGTAACCGCTGGCGTCGTCTCCTCCGCCGATAGCCGCTGGCAGGCCGCTGCTGAGGAGGTTTCAGGATGCTCAGCCTGCGCGGTACCCGGATCCGGTCTGGCATCGATTCCACGCTCAGTGGCCTGCCGGGCACCGTCCAGTCCGGTCGGCCCGGCGCTTTCCGGCTCCTGCGGCGCGTCAGCGTGCGGCCCCGGTTCGCGTGCACTCACACGGCTATCATGCCCCTTCAGCGTTAAGGCCCAAGCAGGAAATACCGGGTCCGGCTACGGCCTGAGGCTGACCACAGCCCGCCGACGCTGGCCACGCCACCGGGAACCGTACGAATCGCGATCGCGTAGCGTAACCGTGTACGGAGGCGAGAGCCGCAAGATATCCGCCCAATCTGGCGCCGAGTCCCGGTCAACCGATATACCGTCCGAGCCGCACCGAACGTGCAATTATGTGCCAGTCGGCCAAGGCAGACTCACTCACCAATAGTGCATAGCCGGCCGGGGTATCGCATTGCCTGGGGTTGTCTGCCTCTTCGCAGCGGATCAAAGATGAGGCTGGCAAGCCGGGGGCTTTGATGCTCACGAGCTTCCGGGTGACCCCCGGTTCGCGGGTCCGCTTCAGCGCAGCATCGCCCCGGGAAACGGCAGCCTCCGGTAGCACGGCCCAAAGTACAAGGTGCTCGAGGTCACCTCCGAGATTGTCCTAGCCTCACCGCTCACAGCCCCACCGTCCCTGCTGTCGCCAGGGCTTTGTCCAGGTCGGCGATGAGATCGTCGGGGGACTCGATGCCGACCGAGAGCCGGACTAGGTTTGATGGCACTTCGAGCTCGGTTCCCCGCAGGCTTGCATGTGTCATCTGGCCGGGGAGTTCGATGAGGGACTCGACACCTCCGAGGGATTCGCCCAGGGTGAAGAGCGTGGTGTTTTCGCACACGGTTCTGGCGGCGGATTCCCCTCCTGCGGCGAGGAAGGAGACCATGCCGCCGCCGCGTCGCATCTGATGTGAGTCAGCGCCGTCGTGACCGGGGTAGAAGACCTTGTCCGCGGCGGGATGCTCGCCGAGGAAACGTACGATGGCTTCGGCGTTGTCACAGTGACGGGCCATGCGGACGTCTAGGGTCTTGATGCCGCGCAGCGTCAGCCAGGCGTCGAACGGGCCGGGGATCGCGCCGGCGGCGAACTGGTGGAAGTGCAGCCGTTCGCCGAGTTCGCTGTCATTGGTGATGAGGGCGCCGCCGATCAGGTCGGAGTGACCGCCGATGTATTTGGTGGTGGAGTGCATCACCACGTCGGCGCCGAGGGTGAGCGGCTGCTGCAGCACTGGCGTCGCGAAGGTGTTGTCGACGGCCAGGAGCACTCCTGCGGCGTGGCAGATGTCGCTGAGCGCTGAGATGTCGGTCACCTTCAGCAGCGGATTGGTCGGGGTCTCGCACCACACCAGTCGCGCCGGGATGCTCAGCGCCTGCTCCAGTGCCGCGAGGTTGGTCAGGTCCACGGGGACGGCCTGGATGCCCCAGGCGGCTAGCACCTTGGTGAACAGGCGGATCGTGCCGCCGTAGGCGTCGTTGGGCATGATGATCCGGTCACCGGGTGTGCAGATGGTCCGGATGACGCAGTCTTCGGCGGCGAGCCCGCTGCTGAAGGTGACGGCGCGGGTCCCGTGCTCGATCGCGGTGAGGCACTGTTCGAGGGCCGTGCGAGTGGGGTTGCCTGCGCGGCTGTACTCGTATCCTCCGCGCAGCTCGCCTACGCGGTCCTGCTTGTAGGTGGAGGTCTGGTAGATGGGCGAGGTTACCGCGCCGGTCGCGGGATCGGCGTCCTGCCCGGCGTGGATGGCCAGCGTTGCGAACCCGTAGGCGGAATTCATTCCGGTCTCCTGATCAGCTGGTCGGTGCGCAGTGGTGCGTCCCTAGCCTTGGTGTCCTAGGAAGGAGCGGAGCTGGGTTGTGTACGGCTCTAGCTCGAGCCCCTGGCTGTTGAGCCAGTCCGGGTTGTAGTACTTGTCGGCGTATCGTTCACCGCCGTCGCACAGCAGCGTGACGATGCTTCCGCTCTGGTTGCTGCGGATCATCTGATCGGCTATCCGGAACGCTGCCCACAGGCCGGTGCCGGTTGATGCGCCCACCCGGCGTCCGAGCAGCTCCTCGCAGACGTGGATGGTGGCGACCGAGGCGGCGTCGGGAACGCGCATCATCCGGTCGATGGCGGAGCCGATGAAGCTCGGTTCGACGCGCTGCCGCCCGATGCCTTCGATACGGGAGCCGACCGTCGTGGTGACCGAGAAGTTGTGCTGGCGCCAGCCCTCCAGGAATGCCGAGTTCTCGGGGTCGGCCACGCAGATTCCCGTCCGGCGCCCGGTGTAGTGGACGTAACGGGCCAGGGTGGCAGACGTGCCGCCCGTTCCCGCAGTCGCCACGATCCACTGCGGCTCGGGGAACCGCTCGCAGGCCATCTGGGCGAAGATGGACTCGGCGATGTTGTTGTTCCCGCGCCAGTCGGTGGCCCGTTCGGCATAGGTGAACTGGTCCATGTAATGGCCGCCGCTGTCAGCGGCGATGGTGGCCGCGGTCTGGTACACGCTGCTCGGGTCGTCGACGAAGTGGCAGGTGCCCTTCTGCGCCTGGATCAGGCGGACCTTCTCGGCCGCTGTTGTCCGGGCCAGGACCACGATGAAGGGGTTGCCTATCAGGCGGGCGAAATACGCCTCGGACACGGCAGTCGACCCGCTCGAGGCCTCGACGATCGGCTTGCCGGGCCGGATCCAGCCGTTCGCCAAGGCGTACAGGAACAGCGACCTGGCCAGCCGGTGCTTCAGCGATCCTGTCGTGTGAGTGGACTCGTCCTTGAGGTAGATGTCCACGCCGCGCTCGCCGAGCGCTGGGACGGCCAGCAGGTGGGTGTCCGCCGACCGGGTGGCCTCGGCGCGCACCTTGCGGATGGCGCCGGCGAGCCATTCGCGGTAGCCGGCGTCGTACCGGTCGATGTCGAGCTGCCCGCTGCCCAGCGCGTCATCGCAGGACTCCGGTGAGGTCCTCATGTCGCCTCGATTCCGCTGAGGTAATTACAGAGCGTGAGCCTGGAAAACGGAGCTGGGCCGCCACGTGGTCCACCGGCCCACGGATCGGAAAGACGTCAGTCGATGAAGTTGAGCGCCGCGCCCATGGTCGAGCCGGCGTCTATACGGCGCCGCCCTCGGCTACCGGGTGGCCTCCGATGGCCATCGCCTCGTAGGACAGCCCGCCCTGCGTCGAGGCCGGGAACGGGTTCGTCGACGACAGGTCGATCGGTGCGGCATGCACTGCCAGCGCGAAGGCCGCCGCGGCCAGCGTGCACAGCTAGCGAATCCCTGTGGAGCAGATGACGACATGCGGCCAGCGTAAAAGAAGCTTTCCTCACAGCCAATGAGAGGCGAAGATTTCGATCATAATAACGTCAAATCAGAAAGTTAATGGAGCCATCATGGCGGATACGCCTGCTACGCCGAAGAATCCGCGCATGCCCGCGGCCGGACTTGACGACATCGACCTCGCTATCCTGGCCGAGCTCGCCGCCGACGCCCGGATCACTAACGCGGCTCTTGCCGCGCGCATCGGCGTCGCTGAATCGACCTCGATCAAGCACCTGCGAGCCCTGCGCGCATCCGGCATCATCACGGGCTTCACCGCGCAGCTGAACCTGGCCGCCCTCGGCTTCCCCATCCAGGCTGTCATCAAGGTACGCATGTCCAGCCACAACCGGGACCGCGTCCTGCAGTTTCACACCGCCCTCACCAAGATCCCCGGGGTCCTGACCGCCTTCCACGTCGCCGGCGAGGACGACTACCTGGTGCATGTGGCGGTCGCAAGCCCAGAAGAACTGCGCGACCTAGTCCTCAACCACATCAACGTCCACCGGGGAATCGGGCACACCGAGACCCAGCTCGTATTCAGCGTCCTCCCCGGCGCCGGCGTGCCCTTCGAGACAAGGGCAACACGCCATGCTTCATCGATGCCATAGACCTTGTGGGTACGTAACAGCACGGTCGGGCCCGGCTCCTCACACCACGGCTCCCGCTGCCCGGCGTGCCCTTCATGACGGCCGCGGCAATCGGACCCATATCAGGTCGATCTGCATGCCGTCGCTCTTGCGCTCGGCAGACGTCAACCGCGCCGAGTCGACTCCTTGGAAATGATCATCCAGAGCCAGGCTGCCCATGAGCTGCTTCCGCCGACCAGGCGAGGCCCGGTTCCCCCGCGGTGCCGGTCAGCCGGATCCGGGCGACGAGCCGGTGCCCGGGGCGCATGGCTTCCTCGACGAGCCGGGGATCAACCTCGGTGAGCTTGATCTTGCTGCCGCGGACCAGCCGCATCGTGCCGTCGTCGCGGACGTCGCCCCAGGCGAGAAACAGGTTGCGGTCGTCGCGGGCGCCACGCACGTAGGGCCCGCTGAAGTCGAAGCCGTCCGTATCGTGCCGCACGGTGACCGGCATCTCCCAGCGCGCCGACGGCGCATCACCGGGCACCGGGTCGGCCGCCCGCCAAGGTTTGCCCGGTACGGCCAGCGTGGGCCGCTCCTTGCTCTTGGTGGCCAGCCCGATATGCAAGTTGCGGTACTGCCCGCCGTCCTCCGAGGGGAAGATGAGCCCGGGCAGGCTGGCGCCCTCGATCACCACGGTGAGCGCCCCGAACTCCGGCGCTGCGCGGCGGGAGGGACGGCGCGGCGGGGGCGGTGCCGCGTTCTCGGTGTAGGCGCGCCGCAGCCAGCCGAGGACTTCGGCGTCGACGTCCTCGGGCCGGATCAGGGCGATCCGCACGGTGGCCGCGCCGAGATCCCGCGCGGCGAGCAGGCGGCCGGCGGGGCGATCGTGCTCCAGCCGCAGGCCGAGGTCCACCCGGGTCTTGGTCGTCGCCCGGATCACGGCGAAGGTACGGCGGGGCGTGACCAGGCTAACGATCGTCTTGCGGGCCTGTACCGTTGCCGGGCCGACCGCGGGCAGCGCCGCCAGCACCGCGTCGAGCACGGGCCGAAGCTGCAGGCGGTCGGCGTACTGGCCGGCGATCAGCTCGTCCGCCTCAGCGGTGAGGAAGTCCGGGTAGCCGAACCGTTCCCAGACCAGCAGCGCCTGGCCATAGCCCGTCACACCCTGGCCGTCCAGCCACGTCCGCAGCGCCTGCTCATCGGGCAGGTCGGCCGCGGCGACACGGCGATTCCAGGCGCCGACATCCTGGCCGGTCCGCGAGCGCAACAGGTGTGCCGCCCAGTCCCGCATCTGTTTCCAGGACTTCGGCGGCGGGACGGCGGCCGGCCCGGGGACGGCCTGGTCCGCCCCAGCCCCGGCCGCCTCGCCGGCGGGGTTTGCTGCCCGCGCGCGGCGGTGTTCCACCTCGGCCTTGAGCTGCGGCCAGCTCGCAAAGCCGTAAGCGCGTGCGATGGCGAGCTGGGCGGCCGGCAGGGCGACCGTGCCCGAGACCCGCCGCAGCCGCCGCAGGGCACCGGCATCACCGCCGAGGGCAGCGCGGTACAGCTCACGGGCCTGGCGGCGGAGCTGATCCAGATCCGGGCGAGCGGGCAGCTGGGACATCTCGCGAAATCCTTGACGTTGAAGGTGGGCAGCGGGAACCGGTGCGCCAGGCAGCATGCCGCGATCCAGTTGTCATTAGCTGGCCGCGGACGTCCACGCCGTCTGGCCTCCGCCGAGATCCTGCCCCATGTCCGCGAGGTTGCGTCATCTTAGTTCAGTACCACCACGCGGCCAAGCCACAGCTCGAGGTCCTCACGCGTCCGCGGTCCCCCAGCTCCGTGTGGTCGCCCACTGCCACAGCTCGGCCACGGTCACGAACGTCACGCACCATGTCATGCCCGTCAGCCTCGCGGCCAGCGGATGACCGAGCATAACCCGCAGGCTGAAGAAAAGACGCGAAACGACCTCCGGCTCCCGGTCGTGGCGGAGAGCAGGTGCTAGCTCGTCATTTGGCGGCACTTGCAGTTCCTTGCAGCTGCTTAGGCCGGAAGATCTGGTCCATGACCTCGGCTCCGGTCGTGATCACCGGACGCAGCTCCCGCCGGTAGATGACCTCCGTCGTCCGCGAACTGGCGTGCCCGGCCAGCCGCGCGATCTCCTCGACCGGCGCGCCCTGGTAGCTCATCATGCTGACGAACAAGGTCCGCAGCTCCTTCGGCACCAATCGGGCCCCGAGTCCGGCCGCCGCGGTCACCCGGCGAAAGTCGCGCCGCAGGTTATGCGACTCGTACCCGGTCCCCACGGATGTGGTGAGCACCAGCCCGCGCTCCTCCCACAACTCCCCGGCGTCGGCCCGTTCCTGAGCCTGCCGCTGCCCCCGCCGCGCCTCTACCGCGATCTCCGGTAGCTTCAGCGTCCGTCGCGACCGGTTCGTCTTAGCGTCGCCATGCGCCCGCACCGACCGCCACACCGAGATCGTCCCCGCCTCGAGATCCACGTGTTCCCACGTCAGCGCCCGCGCCTCCTCCGACCGAACCCCGGTCAGCAAGCACAGCACAATGAACGCGTGCAACCGCCACGATTCCGCCGCCTCCAGCAGCGCGGGCGCCTCAGCCAGCGTCAGCGACTGCGAATGCCGCCCTTCAAGCCCGCGCGGAGTATCCACCAGCGCCAACACGTTCCGCCTGACGAGATTCTGCCCCTCCGCGTGCCGCACCGCCCGCGTCAGGCAGTTGTGCCCCTTCTGCAGCGTCCGGGTCGAGTGGGTGGCCGCCATCTTCTTCAGCGCCGTTCGCACGTCCTGCACAGTCAGGTCCTCCAGCGGGATCCTCCCGATAACCGACAGCAGCGGCCCCAGCGAGTCCCGGTTCGCCTCGACCGTCTTGGCGACACGCCCCGGTAGCCCTTCGTCGAGCCAGTCGGCTACGGCCTTCTCCACTGTGTAACCCTGGGCGGTCCGCAGGCCAGCATCCAGCTCGGAATGCAACGCCTTGAGCTTGTCCTTGGCCTCGGTCCGCGTCTGGCCGCTTGCCTTCTTGCGGATCCGTTTGCCGTCCGCGTCAAACCCGAGCGAGACCACCCCGCGCCAGCGCCCGGATCAGGTCTTGTGGTGAGCGCTGTCCCGGCAGTCCGCCCGGTGATCGAAGTAGATGCCGTCTTCGCTGTAGCCACGGCGTGAAGCCCCAGCCATACCCTAAGTCTACGATTTGGCTCCCACAATGGCTCCCACCTCGAGCCACGAAAACTCGAACAAGCCACCTGACCTGCAATTTCTCGGTGGAGCTGAGGGGATTTGAACCCCTGACCCCCTCGATGCGAACGAGGTGCGCTACCGGACTGCGCTACAGCCCCGAGAACCTGAGACAGCGTAGCAAACACCGGGCCCTGTCCGCGCCGCGGCTAACCTGGTGACAGCGGAGCCGCCCGGCGACATCATGGGCATCATGCGCCGAAATCTCGCAGGAGGTCCGTGATGACGACGACCGCCACCGTGCCCGGCTGCCCTGTCGACGAGTCGTTCGACCCGCTCTCACCTGAGTTCCTGGCGGACCCCTACGCGACCCTGGCCAGACGGCCCGGGCAAGGTAGCCCGGTCTTCTTCGCCTCCTCGATCGGCTACTACGTGGTCACCAGCTACGCCGCCATCGATGCGGTTTTCCGGGACCCGGCCACGTACTCCGCCGCGGTCGCCCAGGCGCCGCTGGTGCCGATCGTCCCCGACGCTCAGCAGATCCTGCTCGCAGGCGGCCACAAGCCCCAGCCGTCGATGGTCAGCCTGGATGAGCCCGAACACGCCAGGCTCCGCAAGCCGGCCGCCCGGGCGTTCAGCATGAAGCGGGTCACCGCCATGATCCCCACCATCGAGGCCACCACCGCCCGGCTGCTCGACGCCGTCGCCGATGAGCCGGAGTTCGACCTGGTCGCCGCCCTCGCGTTCCCGCTCCCGGCCAACATCGTGTTCTCCTTGATGGGGGTGCCAGAGCAGGACTACGCCCAGGTCAAGCAGTGGTGCGGGTACCGAGCCTCGCTAAGTTTCGGGCGCCCCGCGGCCGAGAACCAGGTCGAGATGGCGACGACTATGGCCGCCTACCGCAGGTACATGCGCGGACTGGTGGATGACAAGGTCCGCGAGCCCGGCGACGACCTGGCCAGCGACCTGATTGCCATCCACCGCGAGGCGCCGGAGCGGCTCACCCTGGACGAGATCGCCTCGATCTTGTTCTCGCTGTCGTTCGCCGGGCACGAGACCACCACTGGGCTCATCGGGAACACCGTCCGCCGCCTGCTTGAGGACCCCACTCGCTGGGCGGACATCGTCCAGCACCCGGACCTGATCCCGGCCGCGGTGGAAGAGAGCCTGCGTTACGACCCTTCGGTGGCGGTCTGGCGCCGCGTCACCACCCGGCCGGTCACGCTGGGCGGGGTCGAGCTGCCCGCAGGGGCCAGGCTGTTCCTGTGGCTGGCCGCGGCGGGCCGGGATGAAGCAGCGTTCGACCAGCCTGGCGAGTTCGATCTGCACCGAACGGATGCCGAACGGCACCTGGCCTTCGGCAAGGGCCTGCACTACTGCCTGGGCGCGAACCTCGGCAAGCTGGAGGCCCAGATCGCGGTGACCGAACTCGCCCGGCGCTACCCCCGCCTGCAGCTGGCCCCAGACCAGCCCTTCACCTTCCATCCCAATATCTCGTTCCGCGGCCCGCAGGTCCTGAAGGTGCGGACCCACCAGGGAATGCCCCAAATGTAGGAGGCTGCGATGAGACTACGATCGCGCCGGCGGAACCTGGTGGTGTGGAACTCGTCCGCCGGGCTGGCCGGCAGGTACGGTACCCCGAGATCCAGGCGGCCCGCACGCAGTGGGCGGATCCACTGGTGGATCCGTACTGGCGCACTGTTCGCGGTCATCGGCCTGATGCGTCTCCCATCCGCCGTGCGGATCCACTGGCGCCGCATGCTCATGCTGGCCGGGGGAGTGCTCACGGCGGCCGGGATCATCCTGTCCAGCGGCGTGACCTTCCTCGCTGGATTGCTGATCCTACTGCTCACCCTGCTCATCCCATTGGATTCGCCCGCGGTGTCCGTCGATCCAGGGCTGATGCCATTCCTCGTCGATGCCCGGCGGACAGGCTGGCGCATAGGTGAGCCATCGCGGCGGCAGGCCAAGGGCCCAGACGTCAGCTAACGCTCAGTAAGTCGCCCACCGCGCGCAGCTTGGCGTCCGCGTGCTGATCGTAGAACTCCTCGCCGTCGGGAGCGATGGTGGCGGAGATGTCGATGACCTCCGCGTCGCGCGGTGGAGCCGGAGGAGCGGCGGGCACTGGCGCAGCGGGTGAGGCCGTGGCGGGCGGTGCCGCAGCGGTAGTGCGGGTCACGTCGGCGGGAGCCATTTCCCGCCGTTCGCCGTCGGCCTTGGCGGCCGCCCTGAGCAGGGTCAGGTAGCCCAGCAGCATGGTCAACGGCGGCACTATCACCCACCAGGCCGCCAGCTTGGTGAAGGCGAGGGCGCCCGATCCGATGACCAGGATCAGGAGCAGGCCGAGCAGCCGCCGGCGTGCGGAAAGCACGCGCTTGTGCTCCTGGTCACGCAGACCGTCGCGGCGCTCGTCTCGGGGGGCCTCGCGACGAGCCTCCGGCACCTCCGCGCGGGCCTGAGGCCGGACCTCCGCGCGGGCCTGAGGCCGGACCTCCGCGCGGGCTTCAGGCCGGACCTCCACGCGGGCCTGAGCCCGGGCCGCCGGAACAGGATCCGTCCGCCACGGCCGCGGGGCAGGCTCCTCGACCGGCGCGTCCGGTTCCGCTGTGGTCAGGTCGTCTTCCGCCGTGATCAGGTCGTCTTCCGCCGTGATCAGGTCGTCGCTAGAGGAATTCGGGGAGGAGGAGTCCCGCCGGAGCCACCGGGGAATGAGCACGCCAGCCCAGATAGCGACGATGGCGACGTACAGTATCGCGCTGCTCAGTGCTCCTCCCCTCAGGGGCCTCCCCGCGGCGCGGCGGGCACCAGGAGGCCCGGCGGCGGATTCCACGGGCCTCGGGTGCAGGCACGCCAAGAAACGTGCCCACGTGACGCAAAGTAATAGCTGACGGCGTTTTAAACGAGTACCCCGAACGGTGTGTCGCCAACATTCGTCGTAATGCTCAGCCCGCGTTGGACTTAGGCGCCAGCAGGATGCTCCGCCATCTGGGCATCAGCCCCTGCGGCACCTCCTCGGCGGTCAGCGCGTAACACACGTGGTCGCGCCAGGCTCCGTTGATGTGCAGCTGGCGTACCCGGACGCCTTCCTCGCGGAACCCGAGCTTCTCCACTACCCGCCGGGAGGCGTGGTTCTCCGGCCGAATCGACGCCTCGAGCCGGTGCAGGCCGACGACACCGAAGCAGTGGTCCACGGCCATGGCCAGCGTGGTGGGGATGATGCCGCGCCCGGCGTACGCCTCGTCGATCCAGTACCCGACTTGCCCCGACCGCGCCGAACCCCAGGTGATGGACCCGACCGTCAGCTGGCCGACGAACTCCCCGCCGTAGGTCACCACCCACGGGATCGCCTGCCCCTGCCGCGCTTCCCGGCGCATCGCCCGCACCATCGCGATGTACGGGCCAAGGCTGGACCGGTACAGGGGCGTTTCCGGGTTGGTCGGCTCCCACGGCCGCAGCCACGGCGCGTTCCTGACTCGGATTTCGCGCCACATGCGGGCATCGCCGACCCGCACCGGGCGCAGCTCTACCGGTTGTTCGAGCAGATGAGGCTCGGTAAGGGTGACCGGCCAGCCTCGCATGCTTCCCACGATCCCATCATTCCCCTGTAGCGCTACTGACGCTACGCAATCTCTGCTAAGCCTTTCGCGCCGGAGTCCTCATCGGACGTGGTCGCCTCCGTTGATCTGTGAGACGGCGTGCTCGAGCACGGGCGCCAGTACGGCCATCCCGTCGCGGACGCCGCCGCTGGAGCCGGGCAGGTTCACGATCAGGGTACGGCCCGCCACCCCGGCCACGCCACGCGACAAGATCGCGGACGGCACCCCGGCCGCGGCTCCGGCCGAGCGCAGCGCCTCGGCGATCCCCGGGATTTCCCGCTCCACCACGCGCTTGGTCATCTCCGGGGTGAGGTCGCCCGGCGTAAGCCCGGTCCCGCCGGTGGTGACGACGACGTCGTAGCCTGCCGCCAGCCCGTCACGCAGCGCCGCCTCGACCGGCTCGCCGTCCGGGATGACCAGCGGGCCGTCCACCGCGCAGCCCGCCGAGCGCAGCAACTCGACGAGCACGGGTCCGGAGTTGTCCGCGTAGACGCCCGCCGCGGCCCGGTTGGACACGGTGACCGCGAGTGCCCTGATCACGGTCTGCGCCATGGCCCGGTCTTCCCGCCTTCTTTCCATTCCACTCGCACGTCGGTGATCACCGCGGCCGGGTCGATGGCCTTCACCATGTCGATCAGCGCCAGGGCGGCCACCGAGACCGAAGTGAGCGCCTCCATCTCCACGCCGGTCCGGTCCGCGGTGCGCGCGACGACGCTGATGTCGACACCCTCGTCCGTCACGGCCAGGTCGACGGTGACCCCGTGCAGCCCGATCGGGTGGCACAGCGGGATCAGGTCGGGCGTCCGCTTGGCGCCGGCGATCCCGGCGATGCGGGCGACCGCGAGCGCGTCGCCCTTAGGCACCTGGTCGGCGCGCAGGGCCGCGACCGCCTCGGCCGACAGCAGCACCCGCCCGGACGCGC